>CANHKJ010000051.1 GCA_947460915.1 Verrucomicrobiia bacterium | reverse complement strand
CGGCGGCTCGTTGCAGCAAGGATGGAATGTCGGCAGCGCTGTCAGTGGCGCGGGTATTGGTGATTTCCGCTAGGATGTCTGGGGAAGGAATGTCTTGCGGTGTTGCGGTCGCGGAGTCGAGGAGCACGAGGCGTGTGGCATCGAGAGATTTCATGGCATCGCGCACGCGATCGATCGCCAGTGCTCGGCGCGAAGCGGTGGAGTTTTCGGCAGTGGTTTCCATCGAGGCCGATCGGTCGAGCACCAAGATGACCGTGTCCATTTGACTCGAACCCCAGCCAAGCAAGCCGCCGACCATCGGGCGAGCCACTGCGGTGGCCAAAGCGGCAATGCCTAAGGTGCGGGCCGTGAGAATGAGAATGTGGCGCAGCTTTTTCTTGCCACGAGATTCACGAGTGGCCTTGAGTAGGAATTGCATGGCCGCCCATTGGACGGTTTTGTGGCGACGACGATTCAATAGGTGAATGATCACCGGAATCGCAGCGGCGCAGAGGAACCAGAGCAGAGGTTGTTGGTAGAAGGACACAGGGAAAAATCTGAAATGCTGAAAAACGGAAAAGCTGAAATTTTGAGGGGATTTTCGATTAACTCATAACTAGGAACTAATAACTTTACCTCTTTCCTTTCTTGGGCAAACGGTTGAGGAGGAAGTCGCGGAGCAGGGGTTCTAGGGACGTGTCGGTGGTGACGAGTTGGTAATCGGCATGAACTCCGTGACAAGCGGCTTTGACGTTGGAGAGGAATTCTTTCAGTGCGGCTTGGTATTCATCGCTGATCAAATTGGGCTCGACGACAAGTGTGGTGTTGTCCTCCATGTCGACGAAGCGATGTGGGCGATCAAATTGAAAGGCGATTTCCTGCGGGTCCATCAGGTGGAATACGCAGACGTCGTGCTTGCGATAGCGCAAATGCTGGAGAGCTTCTTCGAGAGCCGGCGTGTCGCAAAAGAGGTCGGAAAGAATTACGATGACGGCGCGCTGGCCGACTTTTTCGGCAACGGCGTGCAAAGCGGCAACGAGTCCTGTTTCGCCTTTTGGTTCGAGATTTTCCAAGGTCTGGGAAATCAATTGCAAATGAGCGGGACGGCGGCGAGGCGGAATTTCAATATGCAGGGTGTCGCGGCAGACGGAAAGCCCGGCGGCATCGCCTTGATTGACGAACAAGTAGGCGAGGTTGGCGACGATGCGGCGGGCGTAGTCGATTTTCGCCATGCCCTTGTCGGCAAAACTCATCGAGCCGGAGTTATCGACGACAAAATACACGCGCAGGTTGGTATCGGCCTCGAATTCCTTGATGTAATAGCGATCTGAGCGAGCGTAGGCTTTCCAATCGAGTCGGCGAGTGTCATCGCCGGGCACGTATTTTCGGTATTCGGCGAACTCGACCGACGATCCGCGGTGCGGTGAGCGGTGCTTGCCCGCGACGTTGCCAAGCATCGGCAAGCGTGCCTCCACAGGGATGGCGCCGAGGCGTACAAGCAGGTCGTGATCGAGGAGCTGGCTCATGCGGATGAGGGGAAAAACGATTACGCGCGCATTTCAGCCACGAGGCGTTCGACCACTTTTTTCGAGGTCATACCTTGTGATTCAGCGGCGAAGTTGGTGATCACGCGGTGCGCAAGCACGGGCGAGGCAACAGCTTCGATGTCTTCCATGCGGACCATGTAGGAGCCTTTGAGGGCGGCACGGGCCTTGGCGCCGAGGATGAGATATTGCACGGCGCGAGGACCGGCGCCCCAACCGACGAGATCTTTCAGCCAAGCAGGAGCATCGGCTTCATTCGGGCGGGTTTTGCGGACGATGGCCACAGCGTAGTCGTAAATGTGCTCGGGCACAGGAACGCGGCGCACGAGTTGTTGGAAGGCGAGAATTTTTTCACCGGAAAGCAATCGTGTGAGAGCTCCTTTGGCGGCACCTGTGGTTTCGCGGGCGATGCGTTTTTCCTCCTCAGCGGAGGGGTAACCGACTTCGATGAGGAACATGAAACGGTCGAGCTGAGCTTCGGGAAGCGGATAGGTGCCTTCTTGTTCGATCGGGTTTTGCGTGGCGAGTACGAAAAACGGAGGCTGCAAGGTGTAGGTGTTGCCCAGCACCGTGACCTTGTTTTCCTGCATCGCCTCAAGCATCGCGGACTGTGTTTTGGCGGGTGCGCGGTTGATTTCGTCGGCGAGCACGATGTTGGCGAAAAGTGGGCCTTTGATGAACTCGAATTGACGACGTCCACCGGTGCCGGTTTCTTGTATGATGTCGGTGCCGGTGATGTCAGCGGGCATCAGGTCGGGCGTGAACTGAATACGGTTGAATGAGAGATCGAAGGTTTGGGCGACCGAAGAAACCAAGAGCGTTTTGGCGAGTCCGGGAACCCCCATCAGCAAAGCGTGGCCACGGGCGAACAAGCAAATTGCGAGATTTTCGATGACTTGTTGCTGCCCGATGATGGTTTTGCCAAGTTCATTGCGAAAGGCTTCATAAGCACGACCAAGTTCGTCAATCGCGGCGACATCATCTGCAGGAAGACTGTTCGAATCAAGTTCTGGAGTGTCAACGATCGGCGCGTGATCTGTGAAAGAACCCTGTGAGTCGGTGGAGGGGATGGGTGTGGCGAAGTCCTGTGATGATTCCATGCGATTGATATTTGTGCTAGGTGAAAACTAGACGAACTGAGTGATTTGTCGAGGCTGTGGTGCAAAAAAGTGCTAAAAAGATTTCGCCTGTAAGAATCTGCGCAAAGCTTTTAGAGAAAGGGTTCTATCCCATCTGATAAAAAGTATTTTTGGAAATAACTTGTGATCTGGGTTAGCGCGGTTACCCTGCACAATGCTACTATTTGAGAAGGGTTCATTGTGAATCGGGAACCTAGGCTCCCGCGGATTGCATTTTTGGGGAATTATCCACCTCGGCTTTGCGGGATCGCCACGTTTACCAAGGATCTGTGCGAGGCGATCGCGGGAGTAGAACCAGGAGCGGATTGTTTCGTGAGTTCGGTCAATGATCGCAGCGAGGGCTATGTGTATTCGTCTCGAGTTCGCTGTGAATTGTTGGAGAAAGACGTGGATTCGTACCGTCGTGCGGCGGATTATTTGAACTTCCATCACGCCGATGTGCTCAGTGTGCAGCATGAATTTGGCATATACGGTGGAGCGAGTGGCAGTCATTTGCTGGCGTTGCTCAAAGAAATTCGCATGCCTGTGGTGACCACATTGCATACGGTTTTGTTAGAGCCAAATGCTTTGCAAAAACAAGTGATGCAGGAGTTGGCCATGCGCAGTGATCGCTTGGTGGTGATGGCGAAAAAAGGCGCGGAAATTTTGCAGTCGGTGTATAACATATCGTCGGAAAAAATCGACATCATTCCGCATGGGATTCCCGATATGCCGTTTTGTGACTCGTCGATTTACAAAGAGCAATTCGGCGTGGCTGATCGGACTGTACTTTTAACATTCGGTCTGTTGGGGCCAGGCAAGGGGATTGAATATGCGATTCAAGCATTGCCGGAAATCGTCAAGCGTCATCCGAATGTGGTGTATCTGGTTCTGGGTGCCACGCATCCAAATTTGTTAGCCAGAGAAGGCGAGCGCTATCGCTTGAGCTTAGAGCGTTTGGCGGAAGAATTGGGCATGAAAGATCATGTAATTTTTTACAATCGCTTCGTGACGCAGGCAGACTTGAAGGAGTTTATCGGAGCAACCGATGTCTACATTACACCTTACCTCAATGAGGCACAAATTACCTCAGGCACGCTGGCTTACGTCTTTGGGGCTGGCAAAGCGGTGGTCTCGACAAAATACTGGCATGCACAGGAATTGCTCGCCGAGGATCGAGGGGTGCTTGTGGGCTTTCGCGATTCGACAGCGATTGCACAAGGTGTTATTGATTTGTTAGATGAGCAAGAACGCATGGAAAAAATTCGCATTGATGCCTATGCATTAGGGCAAGAAATGCGTTGGCCTGCTGTGGGCCGAAGATACATGGAGTCGTTCTTACGGGCGAGCACCGACCGCAGCGCGAATCACCATCATGCGTTTTCACGATGGACGCTGGGAAGTCGCCCCTACACCTTGCCTCCTTTACAATTGAATCACATTCGCCACATGAGCGATGGCACGGGAATCTTTCAGCATGCGATTTTTACGGTGCCAAATTTCCATGAAGGCTATTGTGTCGATGACAATGCACGCGCCTTTTTGTTGTGTAACTTGTTGGATGAGCTTGGTGGGCAAATGACTGTGGAAAGCTACGATGTGCTAACCACAACCTATCTTGCCTTCTTAGCGGCGTCGTTCAATTACCAGCTGGGAAGATTTCGCAATTTTATGAATTTCAGCCGTCAGTGGTTAGAGGATTCAGGAAGTGAGGATAGTCATGCGCGTGCTTTGTGGGCTGTCGGTACAGGCGCGGGACGTTCGCGCAATGAAGGTCGGAAACGACTGGCAGCACAACTGTTCGAGCGCGGCTTGCCCGTGGTGGAATCCTTTACCTCACCTCGCGCTTGGAGTTTTGCGTTGCTGGGGATTCATGAGTATCTGCGCTATCAGCCAGAAGCTGAGCAAGTGATTCGCTTGCGCGCCGTCCTCGTTGATAAATTGCTGCACTTGTGGCGTGAATGTTCTAGCGAAAACTGGCCTTGGTTTGAGCACATTCTCACCTACGACAATGCTCGTATTTCTCAAGCATTGATCATCAGCGGTCAATGGATGTCGCGACCTGATGTCAGTGAAATCGGACTCACATCGCTGCGTTGGTTGGTATCGATCCAACGAACACAATCGGGATGTTTTCGCCCTGTTGGTAACAATGGATTTTACCAACGTGATGGTGCTAGAGCGGACTTCGATCAACAACCGGTCGAAGCGCAGGCAATGGTATCCGCGTGTCTCGAAGCCTATTACGCCACACATGATATGATGTGGAAAAATGAAGCCAAGCGTGCCTTTGAATGGTTCCTTGGTCGCAATGATCTCGGCATCGCTTTGTATGATTTTACCAGCGGTGGATGCAGTGATGGCTTGCATGAATTCCATGTCAGCGAAAACCAAGGCGCAGAGTCCACTTTGGCCTTTCATCTAGCTCTATCTGAAATGAATCAATCTGAAAACGTGATCTACCACACACCATGAACCCGATCTTACTTTGTCGTCACCCGGTGACTCTCGTGCCGGAAAGCGCACGTGTGATCATTCGTCCTTTTATTCCCGCTGATCATGTGCGGATCACCACTATTATTGGTCGCGTCCTTGCTCTCACAGAGGAGGAAGCGGTAGCTCAATTGACAAGTGTACGCGCGGAATTTGATGCCCGGCACTATGATATCGAACCGCTATTGATGGCTCATTTCGAAAAAATTCATCACTTGGTATTCACGCAACGCCCTCTCACTCACGAGCGCAAGATGTTACTAGGCTCGGTTTTTTCCGGCGAGTATTCGCTAGAATCTGCAGCGATTTTTAACCCATCGATGGTGCCGCATCCCGATCAGACCAATGCTCCAGCGGGTGGTTTGCGATTCATCATGAGCCTGCGGGCAACAGGCGAGGGCCATATTTCTTCGATCGAGTTTCGCGCAGGCACCATTG
This sequence comes from Verrucomicrobiia bacterium, assembly GCA_947460915.1. GTDB lineage: Bacteria > Verrucomicrobiota > Verrucomicrobiia > Verrucomicrobiales > Akkermansiaceae > UBA956. The sequence goes on along the minus strand of CANHKJ010000051.1, from coordinate 9,455 downwards.
AACAAGATGGCGAGATTACCATCGATCCCGTATCACGATTTGTCACCGCACCACATGTGGAAAAAAATCCCACTTACTATAAACGTCGTTTTTCGATCAAGCTCTCCGAGATTGGTTTTGATGATGATCATGTGGCTGCTGTTTTGTCGACATTAGGGGATAGCTTTACGCACAGTGAATTGAAAAAAAGCGTGGCTTTGGTGAGAAGTTCGCAGCAACCCGCATCGCGCGATATGAAGCGCACATTGGAAAGCATCCAGTGGCTCGCCGACTCGAACTACGAATTACGTTTTTGTGACAAACTCGCAATCAGCGAACGAATCATTTTTCCGGTTTCGCCGAATGAATCAAACGGCATCGAAGACGCACGCTTTGTGCGATTCATTGATGATGATGGTGTCGTGTCCTATTTTGCAACCTACACGGCCTACAACGGCAGAACGATCTTGCCGCAGTTTATCGAAACGAAAGACTTTCTTCATTTTCGTATGATTACTTTAAACGGCAGCGGTGTTGTAAACAAAGGCATGGCCTTGTTTCCTCGGCGCATCAATGGTCAGTATGTGATGTTGTCTCGTCAAGATGATGAAAACATCTCGATCATGTTTTCCGATAGTCCTTACCAATGGGCTGATCCACAAGTGATCTTGCGTCCGGCTCAACCGTGGGAAACCGTGAAGCTGGGCAACTGTGGCTCGCCGATTGAGACCGAAGCAGGTTGGTTAGTGATCACACATGGTGTTGGGCCGATGAGAAAATACTGCATCTCTGCCGCGTTGTTGGATTTGCATGATCCGACGATTGTTATTGGTCGATTGGCTGAACCGCTGCTCTCTCCCGAAGGCAATGAACGAGAGGGCTATGTGCCTAACGTTGTCTACAGTTGCGGGTCACTTTTGCACAATGGTCGACTGATTTTACCTTATGCCATCAGCGATCGCGCTTCTGCGATTGCTAGCATGGAGCTGAGTGATTTATTGGAAGCGCTGTTGAAAAGTTGTGAGAAACCATGAGTCTATGATACATTAATACACTTGGTTGTGCGTGCCTACATCCAATAAAATAATGGTAATAAAGCCATTTTCTTCCCGATAGATCACGCGCAAATCCCAAGCGGCTGAGAACGAGCGTAAGCCAGTGAGCTTTCCTCGAAGCGCGTGGTCTCTTAGGTTTGGGGCGCTTCGATCATTCACAAATTGTGTGATAGCAATCTTGACTGCGGATTGCTGAGTCGTTGTTAACTTCGCATACGCTTTCTCGAACTTTTTGTGCGTGAGGATGTTCATTCGCGCGTTTGGAAAACCGTTGTATTACTTAGTCACACGGACTTTGTCTTTCTGTTGCTTACCCTTGTTATCAAGATGCTGAAAAAGTTTCGCGGGCGAAGCGAAAGGTCCCGAGAGGTTTGTCTGCTTTTTCGATTCTTCCCAGGCTTCGAGGATTTGATCCTCTTGGTCTGTCGTAAACTCTGGTTCGGCTTTGAGTCGAAATGGCATGCTTCGAGTCTTAACGACCTTCGTGAAAAAAATGCGCACAGCAGTTGTGGTGTCCAAGCCCATTTCTTCAAATACGGCTTCTGCTTCATCCTTTAAGCTCCGGTCCATGCGAACTTGGATTTTTACGGCATCAGTATTCATGAGGCGTATGGTAGCCGAAAAGAGTGCATTTGCAATTCAATAGTAGGACACAGTAGTCGAAAAGAGTGCATTTGGACTGCAAAAGTATCATTTTTCACGCTTCGATCACCTCGACGCCGTGGCTGGCGATGTCGCTGAGGATTTTTTGATCGGCTTGGGAATCGGTGATGATGCAGGTGATATCGCTGAGTTGGGCGAAGAAAAAGGCCGCTTTTTGCCCGAGCTTGGTGTGGTCGCTGAGAAATACGACATCCTCCGCGCAGGCGACAACGCGTTCCTTAAAGACGGCCTGGCGATTGTTTGTTTCGGAAATGCCGCGTGTGAGATGCAAGCCGCTGCCTGAAAAAAACATGCGGTGAATGTTGAAGCGGCGCAGCGATTGCTCGGCGATTAGTCCGATGTAGGAACGCGACCGCGCATCGTAGAGCCCGCCGGTGCAGATCAGATCGAGATTGCTTCGGCCTTCCAGTGCTGTGAAAACATTCAGGGCATTGGTCAAAATCGTGAGCGGGTAGTCGGGCAGAAACTCGGTGAGAGTCAGTGCGGTGGAGGAAGCATCGAGGAAAATCGTTTCGTTCGGTTGAATGCGTTTGGCTGCCTCTCGCGCGATGGCGGTCTTCTCATCGCGATTGGTCAATTGGCGCTCAGTGAGCGAAATTTCCTCGCGAATTTTCAAAGGACGTGTGGCACCGCCGTGAACCCGAATCAGATAGCCGCGTTTTTCGAGGGCCTCAAAGTCCTTGCGCACGGTTTCGTCGGTGACGTTGAGTAAGGCGGCGATCTCCATGGTGCGGAGGTTGCCGGTCTCGTTCAGTTGCGCGAGAATTTTTTGTTGTCGTTCCAGAGGTAGCACGGCTCTTTGCTGGCAGGTTTGATCGATTTCGTAAATAAAAATCTGGAATTTTTTGGAAATAATTGGATTTTTGTTGACAAAACCGAAAAAACACAGAAATTGGGCGTGTCGATGTCCACTTCCATCAATTCCCAAACACCCAGAGCTGTGATCGAGCACCTGGTTCGTGAACAAATTTACGCCAAGATGGGCCTTTCTGCGCCAAAGCAAGCGCCGAATTCTCTGTTGGTGAACATCAGTGCGCGGCATTGCCATTTGACGCAAGAGGCTGTCGAGGCCTTGTTTGGTCCGGGCTACCAATTGCAGCCGATGAAAGATCTTTATCAACACGGGCAATACGCCGCCAAGGAGTCGATCACTCTGATTGGCCCTCGTTCCCGTGTGATTTCCAATTTGCGGATCCTTGGTCCTTGTCGCAATCTGAACCAAGTCGAACTTGCCTACACCGACGCCATCGCTCTAGGTTTTGACATTCCCGTTCGTATGTCTGGCGATATCGCTGGCACACAGGGCGGCATGTTGATGGGGCCACACGGTTATTTTGAACTGAAAGAAGGCATCATCCGCGCTCAACCTCACGTGCACATGCATCCCGATGATGCGGCATTTTATGGCGTGAAACATCTCGACGTCATGAAGCTGAAAGTGCACGGCGATCTCGGCATGACCTTTGACAATCTCGTCGTCCGCGTCGATCCAAGCTTCAAGCTAGAAGTCCACATCGATACCGATGAAGGCAACGCCTGCGGACTGAAGCCCGATACTTTTTGCGAACTGATCAAATAATTTTAATCGAACAAACTAACAACTCCATCAACAATATACCATTATGAGTGCAGCACTCGGATTCATTGAAACCAAAGGTTATGTCGGCAGCGTAGAGGCTACCGATGCCATGACGAAAGCGGCAAACGTCGAACTCGTTAAACAAATTCAAACAGGCGGTGGCTTCCTCACTGTGATCGTCAAAGGCGACGTCGGCAGCGTGAAATCCGCTGTTTCCGCTGGCGCTGATGCCGCTGGTCGCGTAGGCGAACTCGTAGGTTCCCACGTCATCGCTCGTCCCCACAACGACCTGCTCGTTCAATTGGGTATCGCTTGATTCTAACATTTTTTCATTTTCTAACAAATTACCATTATGGCTAAACAAGCAATCGGAATTCTAGAAACCAAAGGTTTCATCGCACTCATCGAAGGCGCTGACGCCGCGCTCAAATCCGCCGACATTCAAATGACCGGTTGGGACAAAATCGGCTCCGGTCTGGTGACAGGCTTCTTCACCGGCAACGTTGCCGCCGTGAAAGCTGGCCTCGACGCCGCTGCAGCTGCTGCATCCAATGTTGGCACCGTGACCTCCGTGCAAGTGATCGCTCGTCCACACGACGACCTCAGCAAGCTCGGCACTTGGATTGGGTAACTGACCTCATTTCAGCATTTCAGATTTTTAGCGTTTATTCTCATGCTAGTTCTCATCGCCAACCTCGGATCGACCTCTTTCAAATACCGCCTCTACCGCATGGATGAGAGTGGTCAGGAAGTATTGGCTAAGGGCGGCTATGAGCGCGTGAGTGATTACGCTTCGGTCATCGATGATGCGCTTGCTACTTTGCAAAAAGATGGCGTGATCGCATCAGCCGATGAAATCGATGCCGTCGGTTTCAAAACCGTGCTCGGCAAAGATCTGAGCGGCTGTGTGTTTGCGGATGATTCTTGCGTTAAAGCGCTGGAAGACTTCGCGGCTGTTGCACCGGCTCACAATCCTCCGTATGCCAACGGCATTCGCCAATTTGGCAAATCCTTGCCGCATGCGAAGTTGGTGGCATTGTTCGAGACCGCCTTTTATCAATGGGTTCCCGCAGCCCGCTCGACCTATGCATTGCCCAAAGCCTGGCGCGACATCGGCATCAGACGATACGGATTCCACGGCGCGAGTCACAAGTTTGTGGCAGAGCGTTCGGCGGAGTTGTTAGGTCGAAATGATGTCGCTGCAAGCACCGCTTCTCTCTATCTCAATGGCCCTGCGCCAATCGCCGGCAAGCCCTTGCGCGTGGTATCTTGTCACCTCGGTGGCAGCAGCTCGGTGACAGGCATCTTCAATGGTGTCGCCATCGGCACCAGCATGGGATTCTCGCCGCAAAGTGGATTGCCACAAAACAATCGCGTCGGTGATTTGGATTCCGGCGCGTTGCCCTATGCCATGAAAACGCTCGGAATTTCCTTGGAGGAAGCCGAGCGACAACTGACCAAAGAGTCTGGCCTGCAAGGCGTTTCAGGTGTCAGCAATGACATACGTGATATCCATGCCGCTAAGAACGAAGGCAATGCCGATGCGGCACTTGCACTCGCTCACCTCGTTGATTCGATCCGCCACTGGGTGGGTTCTTTCGCCTGGCAAATGGGTGGTGTCGATGCGCTGGTCTTCACTGCAGGTATCGGTGAAAATGATTACACGGTACGCAAAGCCGTGTGTGAAGGGCTGGAGGAGTTCGGCCTTGTTTTCGATGACGCACGCAATGAGGCCTGTCGTGCGGTCGAAGCAGAACTCAGCACTGCTGACTCCAAGGCGAAAATTTTCGTCATCCCCGCCAACGAAGAGCTCGTGCTCGCCCGTGAAGTTTTCCGCAAGGTGACTCACAACAAGATTTCTTAATGCATTCCTTTTCTAACAATCAAACAACCAACGAATAACATATTATGGCTAAACAAGCAGTAGGACTATTGGAAACACGCGGACTCGCATGCCTCGTCGTAGGCGTTGACGCGATGCTCAAATCCGCAAACGTTGAACTCGCAGGTCCGATGAAACAAGTCGGCAGCGCACTTTGCAATGCCGTCATCACCGGCGATGTTGCCGCAGTGAAGTCGGCCATCGACACCGGAGCTGCTGCTGCCAGCAGCTGTGGTGAAGTGGTCAGCGCTCACGTGATCGCACGTCCTGATGACGCGATCGAAGGTGTGCTTCCTAAAGATGCATCCGCCGCCGCACGCGCTCCACGCAAATAATCCGATGTCATGGCGCGCCGTTCATGATGGCGCGCCGTTCATCTAACGAAAAACAAGCATGTTTCTCGCAGAAGTCATCGGTCAAGTCGTGGCGACCAAAAAAGACGAGCACCTCACAGGACGAAAGCTCCTCGTGTTGCGCCCGAAACTCGTGGACGACAAAGACAGCTCCAAATTCAAGGATGGTCAGAACACCATCATCGCCATCGACACTGTAGGTGCCGGTGAAGGAGAGTTGGTGTTGTTTTGCCAAGGTGGCAGCGCCCGTCAGGCCGCCGATCTCAAACTCGTGCCCGTGGACGCCGTAGTCATCGCCATCATCGACCGCGTCGAAGTCCTCGGCAAAACCGTTTACAAAAATAGCTAAGCGTAAAAATCTCTGATCAGACTGATCTGATCAATCCGACAAAATCTGCCGGATTATTGTTTTCTTCCAAATTTCCCTTTCCCAATTTTTATGACTCTCGATCAAAAACAAATCCAATCCGTCGTCGAAAGCGTGCTGTCTCGTCTCGTGGCCGCGAATGTATCGGTAGCGCCATCTACTGCTGGAAGTGGCTCAACAAGTTGTGGATGTGGATGCCCTGGCGACGGTGGTGACTACGGTGTTTTCACATGTGTGGATAAAGCCGCCGATGCCGCTCATCACGCTCACTTGAAATTGAAAAAAGCTGGCGTTGGTGCCCGTGCGAAGGTGATCGAAATTGTCAAAACTCTTGCCGTATCGAATGCCGAGGCTTGGGGCAAATTTGAAATGGAAGAGACCAAGATTGGTCGTCTTGATCACAAGATTGGCAAGTTGCTGATCACCAAAAATGTTCCTGGTGTCGAGTTTCTGCGCCCCGATGCCATGAGTGGCGACGGTGGCATCATGATGGAAGAATTTGCCCCCTTCGGCGTGATCGGCGCCATCCTTCCCGTAACACACTCGGTTCCTACTCTCACCGGAAATGTCATCAGCATGGTGGCTGCAGGCAATGCAATAGTGTTCAATCCGCATCCGGGCGGTGCTCGCAGTGCTTGCATGGCGGTGCGTGCTTACAACAAAGCGATCGAACGCGAACTCGGCATCTCCAATCTGATCACCTGCATCGAGACTCCGACCTTGGATTCGTTCAATTTGATTTGCAAAAACGAGCAAATCCCTCTCCTAGCCATCACCGGTGGACCTGCTGTGGTCGGCGCCGCGATGAAATCCGGCAAGCGCGCGATTTGCGCTGGTCCAGGAAATCCTACGGTCGTAGTAGATGACTCCGCTGATCTTGCCAAAGCCGCACGCAGTGTCATCGAAGGTGGTGGCTTTGATAACAACCTTCTGTGCATCGGTGAAAAAGCCGTATTTGTCGTTGGCTCGGTTTTCAATCGCTTCATGGAAGAGTTGGAAAAAGCTGGTGCTGCTCGCCTCAATGCCGCTCAAGTGGATGCTCTTAGCAAAGCAGCTTTCACTTACAAAGAGACTGACGGTGGTTGCTCACATGCCGCCGTGAATCGCGATCTGATCGGTGCCGATCCTGGTGTTCTGGCGCGCCATGCCGGTGCTACGATCTCTGCTTCTGCGCCTATTCTTTTCGGCGAAACCAGCGCTGACCATCCCTTCGTGCAAGAAGAGCAAATGATGCCGATGATCCCGATCGTCGCTTGCCCTGATTTTGTCACTGCGGTCAAACACGCCAAACAAGCTGAGCACAACTATCGCCACTCGGCAATGATCCACACGCGCAATGTTGATCACATGACCTACATGGCAAAGGAAATGGACACCACAATTTTTGTGAAAAATGGCCCCAGCACCGCGGGACTTGGTCTCGGTGGCGAAGGTTATCTTTCCTACTCCATCGCCACCACCACCGGCGAAGGCATCACCACTCCCAAAACATTCACCCGCGTGCGCCGTTGCGTGCTCGTGGACAATCTTCGCATCATCTAATTCTCGTGATCATCGCCCGCATCGTAGGCAACGCGATTGCCGCCCATTGCCACCGCTCCTTGAGCGGAAAAACCCTCTTGCTTTGTCAGCAATTGGGTGACGGCGATGTGTCTGTGGGCGCGCCCTTTGTGGCCATTGATCTTTTCGGAGCCGGACTGCACGAGCGGGTGCTCGTGAGCACAGACGGCCTTGGCGCTCGTCATCTTGTCGAAGACGATTCCTCTCCCATCCGCATGTTCGTGCAAGGAATTGTGGATGAACCTGTCGAGGCTAAGCAACTGATCACTTCTCACTAACATGCGCATCGGACAAGTCATCGGCAAAACCGTTCTCAGCGTGCAGGATCCTGCATGTGAAGGTGGACGTTGGCTGGTGGTCAATCCGCTTGATGCATCGCAACTCAACGGATGCTGTGAAAAAACGCCGAGCCTCAGCGCGCAAGCATCATTGATTGTTTACGACAACATCGGCGCAGGAGAAGGCGACATCATTGGTTTTTCCGAAGGCGGAGAAGCCACCGCGCCGTTTCCTCATCCGATTCCGATTGATGCCTTGTGCATCGCCATTTTCGACCAGATCCATTACACCGCTTTTTCTTCAAACTAATCTCACCATTTTTCACCATCTAACACTCGAACGAACATGAAAAAAGTCATCACCGCAGCCGACGCCGAAGCCATGATCCGCAGTGGCAACACCACTATCCCCAAAGGAGTCATCGTGACTCCCGCGGCTCAAGATGTTTTCAGTGGTGTTACCAAGTCTTTCGGCGCACCTGCTGCATCCAACTTGCCTGCCATGACCAAAGTCGAGCCGATTTTGCCTGACTACGAATTCCATTGGACACCAGGAAAAGATCCGAAAACTCCTGAAGAAATTCACGCCTTTTTCCACTCGCCTGCGATTGTGAAACTCAAAGAGCGCATGGTCGAAATAGGCCAACGCATGTGGGCTCGTGAATACACCGATGGCAATGGCGGTAACCTCACGATTCGTGTGGGTGACAACCTCGTGCTTTGCACCCCGACTCTCGTTTCCAAAGGTTTCATGACCGTTGAGCAAATGGGCTTGGTTGACCTTGAAGGCAATCAGTTGGCTGGTAAATTCAAACGCACCTCCGAGTGCATGACGCACCTTGCGATTATGAAACGTCAGCCCAAAGCAAAAGCTTGCTGCCACGCGCATCCACCACACGGCACTGCCTTTGCTGTGGCTGGTGTGCAACCGCCAACTTGTATGATCCCAGAAGCCGAAGTATTTCTTGGTCAAATCGGCATGGCGGAATACCGCACGCCCGGAACTCCAGCAAACGCGGAAGTTGTGGGTAATGCAGCCGTCGATCACATGGCCGTTCTTATGGTAAACCACGGTGTCATCACATGGGGCAAGGACATCGAAGACGCTTATTGGAAAATGGAAAACGTCGAGTCCTATTGCAAAACCGTTTGGGTCGCTTCGCAACTCAACGGTGGCAATCTTCTCACGATCACCGGTGGTCAAGCCAAAGAGCTCATCGCGCTGCGTAAAGTTCTCGGCATGGAAGACAAGCGTGCCAACTGGAAAGAGTGCGAACTCTGCGACAATGCCGAATTCCGCCCCGGCACTGTTTGCAACATCGGCGCGCCTGCCGCTACTTCTTCATCGGCGAATAGTGCCGAGGCCGAAGCTCTAGTCAAAGCGATCACCGATCAAATCATCGCTGGTTTGAAGTAATCGATCTTTTGTTTTACTCTTTATTTAAAGGCATAGTGGAATTTTTTCACTATGCTTTTTTTATTACTATAAAGCTAGTAAATGAGCCATGGTCGCGGATACGAGTCCTTGGGGATTGTAGACTGTTTGCCAAAAATAATTGACGAAATGCGAAAACAAAAATGTACAAACGTTTGAACCCGAAAACCGAAGTTAGAAAAAGCATCGTTTGGCTACAGGTCATATGGTAGAAGGGTTGTGTCGAATAACCGCACACCAATTTCCTTCACCAAACGATGCGCACATTTTGTAATCCTGTTTTTCCCGCACGGCAAGTCAATCT
>CANHKJ010000050.1 GCA_947460915.1 Verrucomicrobiia bacterium | reverse complement strand
CTGCTTTGCCTCGGTGGTGATCTCTCCATGGAGCGGTTGCTGCTCGCCTATCGCAGTGGAATTTTTCCCTGGTATTCAGATGATCAACCGATCCTTTGGTGGTCGCCCGATCCCCGCTGTGTCATGATTCCTCAAGACATCCGCATCAGTCACAGCGTGCGCAAGTCGCTGCGTCGTGGGGAATTTACCCTAACGAAAAATCAAGTGTTTCGCGAGGTCATCGCGTATTGCCGTGATGTGCCGCGTCATGGACAAGATGGCACGTGGATCACGCCAGAAATGGAGCAAGCATACATCGCATTGCATGATGCAGGATACGCCGATTCTCATGAAGCTTGGCAAGATGGCATGCTCGTCGGCGGACTCTATGGTGTGCGCATTGGCAAAGCATTTTTCGGCGAAAGCATGTTTTCGCTCGTGAGCAATGCTAGCAAGGCGGCCTTTGCGGGAATGATTCATTCGTTAGTCGAAGAAGGAGTAACGCTCTGCGATTGCCAAGTTGCGAATGATCACACGCTGTCCCTTGGTGCGATCGAAATTTCGCGCAGGGCATACATGCAACGCTTATCTCAGGCTTTTGAAGATGATCAATATTATCGATAAAACAAACACCATTGCTGTCTAAGTAGTCAGCTAGGCAAATGAGCCAATGTGACAACAATGTCACAAATGATCTGTGGGCGGCACTTATGTGACAGTATATGTATTTTCGTGTTGCGCCGATGAAACGAAGTCGTCACACGAACAATCACTACACACCATGAGAAGACAAATTACAAAAACCGCCATCGCCCTGGGCCTTTTGACATGGGCGAACGCCGAAGAAATACCAATGACCGATATCTCTACGGAGAGCGTTTCCACTAGTTCTGCGACCGGTCTACTGCTGGGCAAATTAACTGGTGAAACGACTATGGACCGCACGTGGTCCGCATTCACTCTCTACAAGAATGATAACAATCCGATTCTTCAAGAATTCGCTGTTCAAGGACGCTTGCAACTTCAAGGTGCCGACGGTCATGCTGACACCGGACATTTTGATGCATCTCAGCGCAATGACGAAAGCATGTGGGGTGATGATCTCGATATTCGCCGTGCTCGTCTCGGATTCAAATCTAAGTGGTTAAACAACTACAAATTGGAAGGTCAAATCGACATTGATCCAAATTTGCAACCAGATCTGTATCACGGTATTTACGATCTCTATTTGACCTATGCACCCTCGGACACATTCAACCTTTCGGTTGGTAAAACAAAGGTGAAATTCTCTCGTGAACAAGAAATTTCCTCCAAGGAAATCATCACCATTGAGCGTGGAATGCTTTCCAACATGCTATTCCCCGGTGAGCTAACCGGTGTTTGGACAAGTGGAAAAGGAATTGGCGAAAATTGGCTCTATGAAGCTGGTTTCTATGGTAATGAGCGTAATCAGGAGTTCACTGACCGTGACGGTGGCTTGATCTTCCTAGGCAAAGTCGGCTACGATTATTCAGCTGCACTCGGCGTTGATAGTGCTGTAGCCAGCGTGCACTACATGCACAATACGGAGCCCAATTTCGAAGGTAATCATACTAGCACAGCTTCGACAACACGTTTGAAATCCCCTAACTTCAGTGACTCGTTTGCTATCACCAACGATATCTCCCAAGGCCGCTTTGGTCTAGTAACGGAAGCACTATTTGCTGATGGTCAAGGCAGTCAATCTGATGTGATGGGTTTCACAATCATTCCTTCCTATTTCATTTATGACGGTCTGCAACTTGTGGGACGTTTCCAAGTCGCTACCAGCGATGACGCCAACGATCTTACCTTGCCAAGCCGCTACGAAGGTCTCGCACCAAGCATGGGCGACAAGAAAGGCGATAGCTACATGTCCACCTACCTTGGCCTGAGCTATTACATCTACGGCCACAAACTCAAGCTCATGGGTGGAATCGAATACTCCACACTAGAGGGTAACACCGGCGGCGGTGACTATGACGGCTACACGGCAATGGGGGGCTTGCGCTTCTCGTTCTAATCGGTGACAATTCTGTAACAATTCAATCATTTACCAAATACTATAAACATAGTAATTAAAAGACACATTATGAAATTTGTATCCACACTATTGCTCGGCGCTGTCTTCACAGCCATGGCTTCATCGCAAACTCTCAGCCTCAAAGGTAGCGATACCCTCGGCGCTAAGCTTGTTCCTCAACTTGCGGAAAAATTCCGCGCTGCTGGTAACAAAGGCGTCAAGTTTGAGATCGCCGCAGAGGGTTCCACCACCGCATTTCCAGCTCTTGCGAACAAGACTGCACAAATCGGCATGTCTTCCCGCAAGGTGAAAGACGAAGAGCGCACCTTTTGCAAAACGAAAGGTATCTACATCAAGGAGTATCCAATCTGCCACGATATGCTTTGCGTGATCGTCAACAAAAACTCACCCGTGTCCAATCTTACCAAAGCTCAAGTAGCAAAGATCTTCACAGGTCAAATCAAAGATTGGTCAGAAATTGGTGGCACTCCCGGACCCATCTCGATCTACACCCGCAATACTTCTTCGGGCACATACAAGGACTGGCAGAAACTCGCCATGGGTGGTCGTGATTATCCTACCAGCTCTCTGAAGATGGCAGGCAATGAGCAAATCGCTCAGGAAGTTGCCAAGAACAAAGGTGGCATTGGATATGTCGGTCTTGCCTATGCGACAACACGCGGAGTCAAAGCTGTCAACATCAACGGTGTGCAACCGATTGCCTCTAACGAACGCAAGTATGAATACGCTCGTCAGTGCTATCTTTACATGCCCGATAAGCCGACAGCAGAAGCTCAAGCATTTATGAACTTCGTGCTTTCCCCTGCTGGACAAAACGTTGTGCAAAGCACAGGTTTCATCCGCATCAAATAATTTTTGAAGCATATCTTCGTAGTAGCAAAACACCGCAGGTATCCCCTGCGGTGTTTTTTGTGTTGAGCTGATTTACTCAACCAAATGCATACTCCGTTTCCCAATCGTCAAAACATTCTTCAGCGCCGAGCATGCTTTCCCTCAACTCAAGTCGGTGCAAAGTAATGCGAATGAATTGGCCTGATACCATCACCATGGGCGAGAGGCTCATCGAGTTGACAAGATTGGGAAATGAATCTTGGTTAGGCAGAGTGGCATCGTCTATGATCATAAATCAAAAAAATGTTATGACGTGCTGGACGTCATTCAAAGTCAGGTGCGATAAAATACGCGGAAATTGCTCGGACGAGAGAGCGCGTAGGTAGCAATTCCGTCACTGTCTTTTTTGCCACAAGAGCATTGTCGCTTCCGATGCTGCTTAACTTCATTGATGCGTTGCCTCCGGCAAAACATTATGAAAAATTCTAACAAAAACATCCGAACTCTATTGTTCCTCGCGGCAACAATCATGCCACTGCATGCGGCTCCGCTCGATATCCAAATGAAGGGCTCGCTGAGTCTTGCTGGCGCAGAAATTTCTGCGTTCGATCCCGTTCACGATCGCGCCTATGTCACATCGTCATTAGGCTTGCAAGTGCTCAATCTGAGTAATCCCTCAGCTCCTGCATTGATCACCAATCTTGACCTGACCGCTGCACCTTACAGTTTCGCAACGACTGATATCACCAGCGTCGCGGTGCATGGATCAGTCATCGCAATCGCTCTGCCGGATGCACTTAAGATCAACCCCGGCAAGGTTGTATTCTTGAGCGCAGTAGATTATTCCTTGCTCGGTTCCGTAGTCGTGGGTTCATTACCTGACCATCTCACCTTCAGTCCAGACGGCACCAAGGTGCTCACCGCGAACGAAGGAGAATTTGATCCAGGTACCACACAAGCCAATGGATCTGTTAGCATCATTGATCTTTCATCGGGAGTAGCTTCGGCTACGGTGAACACGGTCGATTTCACCTCCTACAATGGTCAGGAAACAACACTGCGCAGTGCAGGCGTGAGACTTGTTCCTGGAGCTACCGCGAGCGAAGATCTCGAACCAGAATATCTCAGCATATCAGCCGATGGCACTAAGGCGATGGTCACGCTACAAGAAGCGAATTCCGTTGCTTTGCTCGACCTCAGTACCGCATTGTTCACCGCAATTGTGCCACTCGGGCATAAAGATTTCAGCACCTTCTTCGCGGATTTTAGTGATCGGGATAATGCCGCAGGTACGGGCATCGCGCCGCTTTTGCGCAAAGGAAACCCTGTCAAAGGAATGTATATGCCTGATGCCATCGCATCTTTCGAGAGTGCAGGGCAGACCTATTATGTCATCGCGAACGAAGGTGACGACCGCAATGATTTTCTCAGCTCACCAGAAACGACGACAGTCGGAGCTGTGGATTTGGACGACACAATTTTCTCCGATGAAGTTGCGCTGAAAACAAATTCACGCCTCGGCCGCTTGGTCATCTGCGGCACTGCTGGTATGAATGGTGATACCGACAGCGATGGCGACATTGATGAACTGCTCAGCTATGGTGGACGGTCATTTTCCATCCTCAATAGCAGTGGGGTGATGGTCTATGATAGCGGTGATTTGTTAGATCGTGCCGTGATGGGCTTAGGCACACCTTCGTTCGATGATACACGCAGTGACAACAAGGGCAGCGAGCCCGAAGGCGTGACCATCGGTTCGATCAACGGTCGCACGTATGCATTCATCTGCCTTGAGCGCGCGCGCAGTGTGATCGCAGCAGATATCACCAATCCTGCACAAGTTGAAATTGCCGGCTTTGCTAGCAACAGCACCGACCGCAATCCCGAGAGCAGTGTTTTTGTCTCCGCAGCGAACTCACCGACAGGCACCGCGTTGCTTTTGGTGACGAATGAAACGAGCAATACCTTCACGACCTACGAAGTGAAAGAAGCGGACTATACCCTGCAACTTCTTCATCTCGCTGATGCCGAAGCAGGTTTGCTCGCCTCCCAGACAGCGCCGAATCTCGCTGCTCTCGTTGATGCCTTTGACGATGATTTTGCCAACACGCTGATCCTTGCAGGTGGTGACAATTTCATCCCAAGCCCCTTCTTAAATGCAGGCACAGACCCAGCATTGAATGCCGTTTCTTTGGTCGGAAAAACAGCTTTCGCCCGTCCAGACATTGCCATCCACAATGCGATTGGCGTTGAGGCTTCGGCAATCGGCAACCATGAATGGGATCTTAGCACAGCAGTTTTCACCGATGCCATCCGCAATGATGGCGCATGGGTAGGAGCGCAGTTTCCGCACATTTCGTTGAACCTCGATTACTCCGCAGACTCGGCTGCGTTAGGACGCTACGTGGATGTTGTGCTCGATGGAACGACCACAAATATTCCCGAAGCATCGGCAAACAAAACCAAGTTGGTCCCTACTGCGGTCATCACCAAAGGAGGACAAAAAATTGGCTTGGTCGGAGTAACGACACAATTGATCGAATCCATTTCATCACCTAGCGGAACTGAAGTCAAAGGCTTCCCCACAGGCCTTGGCGCCAATGGTGAAGCCGATGACATGAATCTACTTGCCTCACAAATCCAGCCTTACGTCAACGAGCTGATTGCTGAAGGAGTGAACAAGATTGTCTTGATGGCGCATTTGCAACAAATCACCAATGAGCAAAGTCTCGCAACGAAGTTGCAAGGTGTGGACGTCATTCTCGCTGCCGGATCGAACACCAGACTCGGCGATGCCGACGATACTGCCGTCGCATTTTCTGGCCACAGTGCTACCTTTGCGAATACGTATCCGATTCAAGTCACTGCCCTTGATGGCAAGAAAACAGTGATCGTAAACACGGACAACGAGTTCACGTACTTGGGTCGTTTAGTTGTCGATTTTGATGCAGCAGGAAACATTATCACACCGAATCTTGCATCAAGAACGCCGATCAATGGTGCATACGCAAGCACCACGGATAATGTAGCTGCGGCATGGGGCGTTCCTGCTATTGACCTAGCAACTACCGCATTTGCCTCCGGTACCAAAGGAGCCGCTGTCAAGTCCATCACGGATGCTGTGCAAGGTGTAATCAATACCAAAGACGGCACCGTTTACGGCATCACCAATGTCTATCTCGAAGGTGAACGTGCATTCGTCCGCAGTGAAGAAACCAACCTTGGTAATATCACCGCAGATGCAAACACAGCAGGTTTGAGAAAAATCATCGGCGGCACTGATCCAATCGTGTCACTCAAAAATGGTGGTGGTATTCGCGCACAAATCGGTGCTGTTTCCAGCGATGGTGGAAGTGCTACCAAGCTGCCGCCTCCAGCAAATCCTTCCGTCAACAAACCAGTAGGTGGCGTCTCGCTACTCGACATTGAAAATGCTCTACGTTTCAATAATAAGCTGATTACCTTCGTCACCAATCCCGTTGGATTAAAAGCCATTCTCGAACACGGAGTTGCTTCGTATCCGAACCAAGGTCGCTTCCCTCAAGTTGGAGGCGTAGCATTTGCTTGGGATCCTGCGCTGCCAGCGAACCAACGTATTCTGAGCATTTCCTTGATTGGTGAAGACGGACTGCCCGCCGCTGCAATCTATCAAAACGGGGCATTCGTATCGAACGCTCCAGCAACGATCCGCATGGTCACACTGAATTTCCTTGCTGACAATGGTGATGGCTATCCGATGAAGGTCAACGGTGATAATTTCCAATATCTGTTAGATAATAATGCTCTCGGCCCGGTTCTCGATGAAGCAACATCATTTACTTCCGTTGCCAATCTTCCTGCTAATTCGATCGGTGAACAAGCGGTGCTTGCGCAGTATCTTGTTGCAAAGCATCCGACTGCTGAAAAAGCTTACACCGCAGCTGATACCAGTCTGGCCCAAGATTTGCGAATCCAGCGCACCAACGCACGTGCCGATGTGGTTCTGCCTTACTCGGCTGAGCAGTCGCTCACGTTGAATCGCTTTTCACCTGGGATGCTGGCGATTGGTCAAAGCCCTAGCTTGATTCTTAGTAACACCGCACTCAGCGCTGCAGTCACCGACACCAGAACTGCAGGTCAAACGGATGTGACCGCGAACCCCAGCGCTTATAATCTCTTCACCGCAACTAGCATCCAAGATTTGCGTGGCACTGGAAATCTCTTGGTTCAAGCCAGTGGTGCAAACGTATCACTTACTTTGCCCGTGGAAAAATCGACAAGCCTCGATCAATGGGCGCCTGCTGGATCGCTGCAACTTACGTTTCCGAAAACAGAGTCAAAAGAATTCTATCGCTTGATTCTCCCCGAATAACTTTGCTCGTATGTATGTGCCGCCCTCGCACTACTTTGTGGTGCGAGGGCTTTTTTTACGAATTTGTCACTTCAATTCCATCGTGGAATGTTTCTCGTTATCTAGGATATGACGACTACCTTGATCTGAAATCCATCTCATCATTATGAATGAAGCAACGCCCATCGCATCCTCAATTCCTCGTGAATTATTAGAATCAGAAATTGCATCGCTTCCCACATCAACCTTGCTACACGAGCATCATTCCTTGCAGGTTTATCTGTGCCATGCACATTTGATTCCGCAGGTGTTGCGTGAAATTGGCATCCAACGCGAAACGACGTTCCGAGCTGTTGGAGAGGGCACCGGATTTGCGGTCGATCTTGATGAATACGATGAGTTTTATTTGCATCTCTTTCTGTGGGATCGCGAACAAGGAAAAATCGTCGGTGGTTATCGACTGGGTGTTGTAAATCAACTGCTCGCCGCTCTTGGTTCACGCGGCCTCTACACTTCCACACTGTTTGGCTTTTCTCCCGAGCTTCTTACCCAATTGCACAGTGGCATCGAGCTAGGCCGATCATTTGTCACACCCGCTTATCAAGGACATCCTTTTGTGCTCTCACTGTTATGGAAAGGCATCGGCACCTTTGTGGCGCGCAATCCACAGCATCATTTGCTCTTTGGACCCGTTAGCATTAGCAACGATTACTCACATCTCTCTCGTTGTTTGATGGTGGAGTTTCTTCGACAAGAAAAAATGCACGACGATTGGTCTGCACTCGTGCAACCGCGAATGCCTTTTGTTTCCAGCCTCACGTCGCCGCATGAACGCAAGATTCGCGAGTGCAGCAACGTTGATCATGTGACGGCAGTAATTTCTGATATCGAGCAAGATCAAAAAGGCATACCCATTCTTCTCAAACACTATCTCAAACTGAATGCACGTGTGCTGAGTTTTAATGTGGATGAAAATTTTGCCAACGCACTCGATGTGTTAATCGTTACGGATCTGTTAGAAGCTCCCGAGCAAACCATCAAACGATACCTCGGTGCCGATGGTTGGGCACGAATTCATGAACACAGTCAAAATGAACAACTTTGCTGCGCATGAACCTACCGCGCACCGTTGATTACATCCCTAACATTTGTACGGCACTGCCGGTTTTGTCCGGCAATCATTGGTGGAAAAATCTTTTGCGCGCTGGTGTTCATCGCCTCACCGGATTGCATTCCAGTGCGGCAATTCTTGCCAAAGCCGATACAACGTGGGACCGCAAAAGAAATCGTTTTCAGGTAATCCTGACGCATAGCAGTGTGACGCTAGAGAGCGAAGGGCACTTGCCAAAAGAAGGTTCCGCATTAGTTGTCGCCAATCATCCTACGGGACCGATGGATGGCATCGTGCTCGCTGCATGGCTTACTACGCAGCGCAGTGACGTTCGCATACTCACAACAGAAGCTCTAACAGAAATCCCCTCACTGCGCGATATCGTCATCCCCTTGCGTCTCTATGAGGGAGAAAATGTCGAAAACGCTAACGCACAATCCTTGCGCAAGGCGATGGTGCATTTGCGACGCGGGGGAATACTCGCGGTCTTTCCTGCGGGAACGATTGCCGTGCCCCATGAGCCTTATGCTGCGCCCATCGAACAACCGTGGAAAGAATCTGTCTTTGCGCTCGCTAAGCGCTGCGCCGCTCCGGTTGTTTGTCTACAAATTCAGCAACAACATCGGCCGATCATCGCGCGCATCCTTCGTCTTCATGCCTGGGTGCGTACCCTAGCGATGGGATGGTTATTTCTTCTGATGCGGCATAAAACGTTTCGTCTCCGCGTCAAAAGGATCATCGCATCAGATCAATCACTTGATGCCGCGCGAATCTGTGCGAATGCACGCGAAGCGGTATGCCGTTAGGCCTAAGTTTAGGGTAGTGGAATCATTTGCATTTGACTATGCTCTCCAACGGAGCGAACGATGTGTCTGTCATGTCCGATCCAGTTTCCAAGAATCTTTCCTTTCTCGATCGCTATTTGACGGTTTGGATTTTCGCAGCGATGGCACTGGGAGTGGTTCTGGGAAACTTCGTCATCACTGATCCCGCACGTTTTTTTGCCCCAATGACGGTGGGCACGACGAATCTTCCGTTGGCCGTGGGATTGATCATCATGTTGTATCCGCCACTCGCTAAGGTGCGTTATACAGAGTTGCCCAAGGTATTTGCCAATCGCCGTATCCTTGGGTTATCGATGTTGCAAAACTGGATCATCGGCCCGGTGTTGATGTGGTTGTTGGCAGTGATTTTTTTGCGCGATCAACCGGAATACATGGTTGGACTGATTCTAGTGGGCCTCGCGCGCTGCATCGCTATGGTGCTGGTGTGGAATCAACTTGCGAAGGGAAGCAATGAATATGCTGCGGGATTGGTCGCTCTCAATAGCATTGCGCAGATCCTATTTTACAGCACCTATGCTTGGTTTTTCATCACCGTGCTGCCGCCGCTCGTTGGATTGCAAGGCATCAGCATCGCGGTATCGATGGGTGAAATTTTTGACAGCATACTCATCTATCTCGGCATTCCTTTTGCCTTGGGTTTACTGAGTCGCGTGATCTTGATACGATGGAAGGGGAGTGATTGGTATGAAACGAAATTTCTTCCGCGGATTTCTCCACTTACGCTGGGGGCATTGCTTTTCACCATCGTTCTGATGTTCGCTTACAAGGGGAATGCGATTGTGCAGTTGCCGATGGATGTCTTGCGCATTGCGGTTCCACTTTTGATCTACTTCGCGTTGATGTTTCTCATCAGTTTTTTGATGGCGGTCAAACTTGGCGCCGATTATCCGCGCACGGCAAGTGTGGCATTTACCTCGGCAGGCAATAATTTCGAGCTTGCGATCGCGGTTGCCATTGCCGTTTTCGGTCTCGACTCTGGTGTCGCCTTTGCTGCGGTTGTTGGTCCACTGGTCGAAGTTCCAGCATTGATCGGACTCGTGCATGTATCCTTTTTCCTGCGCCGGAAATTTTTCGTTTCCTGAAAACACTTTCCTTCATGAACGAAAATCTCTCGTTTGCTGTAGTAGATTCGGGTAGCGGCTTGTTCATGAAGTTTGCTTTAGCGGAACATGTGATGTTTGTCGTTGATGACCTCGGCCAAAGAGATTTGCATTGCTATGGTAGTTTCGGGGATGGACTTTTTGCCATATAACATCATCTAACAGGAAATTTCAATTTCCCAATCGGAAGATGCATTCGGTAGCTCATGGTAAACGAGTGAAACCCTAAGAATTTCATTTTTCAGGAGAATGCTAGAGTCATAGCGCGCCATGGGCAAGCTTGCAAGCGGGCATGGGCGTGAATCGTGCTGACCTGCACCAGCTTATTCTGACTCCAGAGTTTGTAATGCATTTAATGCGTTTGCTCGTTGATTATCCGCTTGTGTCGGAGAATGGTTTTCTTCTAGCTTGCGGCATGGATATGACTGTACGGACTCGATTTGCTCCTTCGCCTACGGGCTACCTGCACGTGGGTGGCGCACGCACGGCGTTGTTTTGCTGGTTATTCGCGCGCAAGCACGGCGGGCAATTTGTGTTGCGGGTAGAGGATACCGATGAAGCGCGGAACACGGATGAAGCGAAGCAGGCGATCTTTGATGGCATGAATTGGCTGGGACTCGACTGGGATGAAGGCCCAGGTGTCGGTGGCCCCTATGGCCCGTATTTTCAAAGCGAGCGCAACGACATCTATGATCGGTATTTTCAGAAATTGGTCGATGCCGATCGTGTGTATGAGAGCGAGGGCGCATGGCGTTTTCGTTTCGAGCGTAAGCCGATTACGATGCATGACTTGGTCTGCGGCGAGGTGACGATTGATTATCGGGATGAATCGAACACGCCGGACATGGTAGTTCGGCGTTCGGACGGCTCGTATGTGTTCCATTTTGTGAATGTGGTGGATGATTTGGAAATGAAGATCACGCATGTCATCCGCGGCGAGGATCACTTGATGAATACGCCGAAGCATTTGCAACTGTTCGAGGCATTGGGCGCTGTGCCGCCGAAATATGCGCACATTCCGTTGATTCAGAATCAAAATGGTTCGAAGATGTCGAAGCGGGATCAGGGCGCGGCTGTGGGCGATTACCCACGGCAAGGATTCGTGGCTCCTGCTTTGGTGAATTTTCTCGCGCTGTTAGGCTGGTCGCCAAAGACGGAGGAGGAAATTTTTACGCTAGAAGATCTGACGCAGCGTTTTTCACTAGAAGCAGTGAATCGTGCTCCGGCGCGATTTGACGTGGAGAAATGTGCTTGGATGAATCAGCAGCATTTGTTGCGCATGAGCGATGAAGGTTTTGCTAAAGCGGCTGCGGTAGTGGTGACAGAGGCAGGATTGCCGGTGGGTGATGATTTTTCGGTCTTGGCGAAAATGGTGAAGGAAAAGGTGCGCTTGTTGAGTGAGTTGCCGGATGCTGTTCGATTTTTGTTAGAGGATGAATTTGCTTATGATGTTGCGGCGGTGGAGAAGGTGAAATCGAATGCGCAGGCGGCGGCAAGCTTGACGGCGATGACAGCACATTTTTCTGCTGTGGCGGAGTGGTCGAGCGATGCGGCAAAAGAAGCGATCGCGGCCACGGCGAGCGAGCTAGGCGTGAAGGCGGGGCAATTGATGTTCCCGCTGCGCGTGGCACTTTCGGGCAAATCAGGTGGACCTGATCTGGGCGAAATGCTGGCGTATTTGGGCAGAGAGCGGAGTGTCTCGCGCTTGCAACGTTTCATCCCAGAATTGTCGTCAATGCCATGAGTGGTCGGGTGTATACGATGGAAGATTTGCGCTCGCGGGAGCGGCTGGATGATGGCTCCGCTAAGCCGGCGATCTTGGCGGTGATTGGCAATCCGGTGAGCCATTCGGCATCACCTGCGATGCATCAGCCCGCGTTGGATTTGTTAGGCATCGAGGGACGCTACATCAAGCTGGAGGTGCCTGTGGGTCGAGTGGCGGAGGCTTTGCAGTACTTGAAGGACTTAGGCTTTGTGGGGGCGAATGTGACGGTGCCACACAAGTTTGCGGCGCTGGATGCTTGCCATCAAGTGGATGAAGCGGCGCGGCAGATTGGTGCTGTGAATACGATTAAATTTGTGGATGGAGAAATTCACGGCTGGAATACCGATGGGCCAGGCTTCGCTCAGGCCTTGCGCGAGGAATTTTCCTTTGATCTGCTCAATCGTCGAGTGATGATTGTGGGCGCGGGCGGTGGTGCTGGTCAGGCGATTGCGACGCAGTGTGCGCGCGATGGTGCGGCGCGTGTGGTGCTGGTGAATCGCACGGTGGAAAAAATCGAGTCACTGGCTACGGTGTTACAGAAGCGGTTTCCGCAGACGAGTTTTCATTGTCTCGCATTAGCGGATGTGCAGTTGGATGGTGTGGCGCGGCAGTGTGAGTTGTTAGTGAACACGAGTTCGCTGGGGTTGCGTCCTGATGATGATTCACCTGTACCAGCGAGTTGTTTTGCGGCTCATCATTTGGTGTATGATACGATTTATAAACCGCCGATGACAGCGTTTTTGCGGCATGCGGTGATGCATCAGGCGACGGTGGCAAATGGTTTCTCGATGCTGTTGCATCAAGGCGTGTATGCCTTTGATATCTGGTATCCGGGCCGAGCACCGCTGGATACGATGCGGCAAGGGTTACGGAGTGTCAGTTAGGTCGATGCCTACTTCATCGATGCCGAGCCAGTGGCATGCGAGGACCTCGACGAGTTCGAAAGTTTTGACATCATCTTTGACTACACGACGGATCTTGACGGTAACACGTGCGGTACTGGGTGGATCATTTGCGGGAAAAATTGAGCCGAAGATGGGCTGATTGTCATCGCGAGCCTTGAGGGCGGCGAGGATGAGTTTACCATCGCGGCTTTTGCGCTCGACGGTGAAGGCGGGAGTGGCCAGCCCGAGGTTGCTACCATGGAAAAATCCTGGTTCGTAGAACATCACGCTCATGATGAGAGCCGAGGTGTTTTGTTTGGCGAGACGTTGACGGACGAGCATGCGAAAGGTGCCTTCGCCATCTTCTTTCTCAGCATGGAATACGGACCACGGCATGGAAGAGGTTTTGGCAAATGATTCCCAATCGACGAGCCATTGGTCATCTTGGGGACCGAAGACAATTTCGACTTGGCGTTTGCGTTCATCGACCCAAATGGTCTCAATCATGGGCTTTTCGCCGATGCGGATCACATTGCGAGAGATCAATTCGGGAGGGGTATCAGGTTGGAAAAGCGCGGCTTTGGAGGCATCGTTGAAAATTGTTTGCGTAAGGCGTGGGCGTTTACGGCAGAGTTGGGCGTATGCTTCTGGGGCGGTTGTTTGAAAAAATTCGTTAGCTGTGGCCATGATGGGGGCATGCGATTGATTGGCGACATCGATGTTTTTGCTGAGCAAGGCTGCGTCTTCTAGCGGTTTGTCATCGCTGATGATGCTAACGACTGGATCCATGGAAGTGAACCAATATTTGATGAACAAGGCGATGCCACTAAGTAGGATAAACCAGAGGGCTAAGAGTTTGATGAGGGTGAAATTTTGTGAGGGTTTGGATTTTTTGTCGCTAGAATTGCGGCTTTGTTTGGCGCGGGTAGGCTTACCTGATGGCTGTTTGGTTGTTTGCTCGGGCTGATTGATACGGCGGCGTTTTTGGCTGCGCTCGGCGGCGTTTTTGGGTGTAAGGTTGGCGCTGAATTCCTTGCGTGCGGATTGCCCGCTGCCATCGATGATGTGAACGTTGCCTTTCTTTTTGTTAGGAATGGGTGCGCGTTCACAGCTGCTACAAAGTAAGGAATCCGTAGTAGATTCGAAAACTTCGCCACACTTGCTGCAAATAAGCCATGCTGGTATTTGATCACTCACCGCAGCAAACTTAGGGCATAACCCAATCTTTGTGAAGCATCTCTGTGAGAAAAAATCGATTTTTTCCAGCGATGGAGTCGATTCGTTTCAATTTGATGGTGGCACGGGCGGCAGGCACGGATTCGACGATTAAGGCATCGCTGCGGAGGAGTTCGGTGATTTTTTGGTGAACGGGTGAATTGCGCACTGCGTAGCCCCAGAGGATGGTGTCGTCGTGGGAGGAGGTGATTTTGTAGGATTCGTAGTCTTTTTCGCTGAGGTTAGGCAGGTAGTAGGGTGATGCGGCGAGGGTGATGCGCAGGGTGATTTCTGCCTCGGTCGGGAATTGTGATAGAGTGCTCAGTTTGGTATCACCAAGCTGGGAAGTGGCTTCCCAATCGACGACAAAGCGGCCATTTTGATGGATAAAAAAGCAATGAAAGGGTGATTGGTCTTGATTGGTGCCGGTGAGCCAGAGGTAGGGGCGTTTGGTATCGGTCTCGATTTCCGCCGCGCATTGGTCGAGGCTGGAGAGATTAGGAGGAGAGGGCCAGGGTTTCCAGCGTTTGGCGAGTAAGGCTCGGGTGTTTTCTTCTTGGCGAATGTGCGGGAGCACCTCGGCGATGTTTTTTGCGGCGGTGAATTTTTTGAATGCTTCGATGCATTCAAGTTTGGCTTTGTAGAGATTGCTTACGAAGACGTAAGCGGGCGAAGATGGATCATCGTCATCAGGTACCACTTTCCAGGGTTTGACGAGGCCTTCGCCGTCCACATTACGCTTCGATGAGAGGTGATTGATGAGAAAAATGAAGCTGAAAAGAATGATGATAGTAGCACCGAGGCCATACCAGATGAGGCGAGACTGCTTACGCGAGGGTGCTGTGCCCCACTCGTATTCGAGTTCCCGCCGTTGCTGTGGCGTCATGTAGGGTTCGGGCGCGACGGTGGGTTCGATGCGGGCAATTTCTTTGTGTAGGCCTAGTTTTTTGACGTCGAGTTTGACAGGCTCGCAAGAGTTCTCGGGTGCGCTGCTACCGCTGGGCGATCCAAAGGTTATGTGAGTGATTACCTCGGTCCGGGCAGG
>CANHKJ010000049.1 GCA_947460915.1 Verrucomicrobiia bacterium | reverse complement strand
TTTTTTGGCTTGATTGGTATGTCGAGTTGCCTGGCGACGCGTCGTTTCCAACGATTAGGTGATCTCGCTGCGGGCACGGTGGTAGTTTATGATCGTGAGGATCTCATGCCCTCAGCACAGGGGCCGCCGCCGCTTGCTCCAGTGCGACCCAGCGTGGCGATCAAGTCCGAAGAAGCTCGTGCTCTATCGATGTTTCGCGATCGATCCGTTTTCTGGTCTGATGCGCGGCGGGTGGAAATCGCAGATCATTTGGAAGTTCTCAGCGGCACTCGTGGTATGGCCGGTGTGCAGCGCTTACTCGCCATGGCGCATTGGTTGCAAGAGCGACGCTGAACGAGAAACAGTGTGTGCGTGTTGTGATGTCCTACTGGAATTAATCTTGTTACTTTTGGTAACCGTGATTAGGATGGCATCCCGTAACCATCTCCGTTGTCCCTAATGGAAGATATTGGTGGACGGGATTACACCGATGATTCGTTATCAGTGAGCTCTCGTGCGATTTATTCCAATCAAGCATTCATATGGATCTTCATCACGCAACCATCCACACCTTTACCACCAAGCCCTGGTCGATTGATCAATGCATTGATGGCTACGCTCGCCACGGATTTGGTGGCATTTCTGTCTGGCGCGATACCGTAGCAGGCCAAGATCTCGGACGAGTGCGAAAAAAAATAGCCGATGCCGGATTACAGGGTGTATCACTGGTGCGTGGCGGATTTTTTACGGGAGCAACCGTAGAAGCAAGACAGGCTGCGATCATGGAAAATCGTAAAGCCATAGAGGAAGCCGAGGCCTTGGGTTTACCGATGATCGTTTTGGTCTGTGGTGCGACGCTTGGACAGACTCCTTCAGACAACTTTTTGCAAATTGAGCAAGGTATTGAAGAAATTCTTCCTTATGCTGAGGCAGCGGGCATCAAGCTCGCTGTGGAACCGCTACATCCCATGTATGCGGGCGATCGTTCCGCAGTTTGCAGTTTGCGCGATGCCAATGATATGGTCGAGCGCCTGCGCCATCCCTTGCTAGGAGTAGCTGTTGATGTATTTCACGTGTGGTGGGAGCTGGATTTGCAGGAACAGATCGACCGATGTGCCGATGAGGGCAATCTTTTCGCCTTCCACGTCTGTGACTTTAAGCCCGACATGGAGCATGTTCTGTTAGATCGTGGATTGCCTGGTGAAGGCGTGGCAAATGTCGGGATTATCGATGGATGGGTGCGCGATGCGGGCTTCGATGGAACTACTGAGGTGGAAATTTTCTCTAACAAATACTGGGCAGGTGACCAAGATGAGTTTTTGAAAAAAATCGCCCATAGCATCCGCGAATTGCGAAACCCGTATTCAGACTAAAGCTTTTGCTGTTCAGCGCGAGAGTGGCTCGCAGAGTTTCAGCAAATCGCTATCAATGCGATACTTCGAGCTAGTTACGGTTTCGATCGGCACGGAGCCAAACGTGCCATCGCGGAATGTCATGATAGCGTTGGTGTTGCCAGATCTTAGCGAGTCAACTGCGGCCACGGAAAATTTGTAGGCCATGATGCGGTCGTGAACAGTGGGGGAGCCGCCGCGTTGCACGTGACCGAGTACGGTAAGGCGCGCATCCATTTGCATGGAGTCGCTGAGCCATCGTGTAAAATGCTCGGACATGCGTGTCCCCTCGGCAACGATGGCAAGAACATAGGTGCGACCATTTTTCTTCTCCTCGATCAAGCGCGCGCCAATCGAATCGAGATCGTAGGGGAGCTCTGGAATGATACAAACTTCCGCACCGCTGGAAAGTGCCGAGACCATAGCGAGGTAGCCACAATGGCGGCCCATTACCTCAATGACGAAAGCTCGCGAGAAGGAAGTTGCTGTATCGCGGATGGAGTCCACGGACTGGCGAATCATGTTCAGAGCTGTGTCGACGCCGAGGCAGTAATCGGTGCCTGGAATGTCGTTGTCGATCGTTGCAGGAATGCCTGCAAAGGGCACTTGAAAATCGTTGTAAAATTGATTCAGCGCGTTGAATGAACCATCTCCGCCGATGACAATTAATTGACCGATGCCACGACGTTGCAAATTATCATAGGCTTGTTGACGATATTGCAGTTCGAAAAATCGCTTTGAGCGCGAGGAGCGTAAAACCGTGCCACCACGGTGCAAAATGCCTGAGGTGAGCTCACGAGTTGCCTCGACGATGTGGTCATCGATCAAACCGCGCAGTCCGTCATAAACAAGATAGGGAATGTATCCCTGTTTACGTGCGTATTCGACGCAGCATTTTACTGCGGGATTCATGCCGGCACTGTCGCCGCCGGACGTCATGATTGCTAAACCTTTTGACATGTCGCAGGGAGAAAACTCGTTCACGCAGGAAATAGCAAGCACATCGTGTGCTAAAATGCGGAAAAAAAACTCGGCTCGTAAGCGAGTGGATTGTGAGTTGATTCGTCGGTAGGAAATCGTGCATGCATCGTCGCTTGAAAAAGCTCATACACTCGATTCAAACCTCCGTTTTTAATATACATCGAGCCGTTTTTCACAAGTAATTTTTTTTTGATTATGCCAAAATATCGGATTTGTTTGAAAAAACAAACGTTTGAAAAATTTCGATCTAAAAACCTTTGTTTAGACGAATCACGAGCAATATCAAACGTTTATCTTAACCTTGAGAAGTTTTGTGAATAACCTGTTAAACTGTTGTGAATGGTTTTGTAAATGCATTAAGGATCAATCAATAACGTTCACATTTACGAATTTAGAAGAGATGAGATTTTTTGCCAACATATGATTCAAACAGACATTCGCAGCAACGAACGCAACGCAAGAACGACTCCTATGAGAAAAAGCCAAATGCCGAAGATTCGCGTCCATATAGAGTCGACTGGAATTTTACATAAAATCGTTCGGGCTACTCTGGAAGTTAGCGGATCGCTACAGTGTCACCAATTTTTAGTTTTTTTGAATACCCCGCTCGGAACACTAGCTTTTTGACGTGGAGATCCTTTCGGAACATCGAGATAAATTGCATAGCTGTCGTGCTTGTTTTCTACCCCTCGGTGCCGTTCTTTCTTCTCCGTGATGACCGCTGTGCTGTCGACGCCTCCTAGTTCGATGGCCCGATGCTCCTTCGCGGTAAAATTTGTCAACACAATCAATGTGCCACCGATGCCGAGGAATAGGACTTTGATGAAGACCGATTTGAACATGTCCAGTGCCTGCAAATGAATCGCGTGAAGCCAATAAGAAATTAGAAACCTAACTGAGCCATGCTAAGAAAAGGGCAAAATAAAGGTCGGAGAGAGCACCCACTCTCTCCGACCAAGCTACTAGTCCTAACCGTAGTCACGCTTCCAGTAGCTGCTGTTCACCCTTACATGAAAAACAGCAACTTGCGTTGCAGTCTTCGTAAATATAGACCTACGAGAGCAAAGAATGTTCAATGCTTTTTGAATTTTTTTTTGGTGCTTGGAAAATTTCTTGAATCAGCAATGATTTCTCCGCATGACGGAACGGGAAATTCGCAAGGTATTGGATCAAAATGGCGTGTTGCCGAGTAGACAATTGGGTCAAAATTTTTTGACTGATACCGAGACGGCGCGGGGGATTGTCGATCATCTTGACTTGAAGCCTGAGGACACCGTGATTGAAGTCGGTCCAGGCACGGGTGCCTTGACGCAGCATGTCGTCGGACGCGTGCGCAAAGTGATTTTGGTCGAATTTGATTCTCGCCTCGCAGCTGCGTTGAAGGAAAAATATGCGGATCGCAATGATGTGGAAGTTTGTCATGAGGATGCGGTGAATTTTGATCTGCGGCGGATCTTTGCCGAGCGTCCGGTGAAATTTCTTGGTAATTTGCCCTATGCCAGTGGTGGGGCGATCATGAAAAATTTCCTCTCTGTTCCGCATCCGTTTGTGCGGGCGGTAATCATGTTGCAAAAGGAAGTGATTGATCGGCTCAGCGCGCTGCCTGGTCATGGCGACTACGGCATGCTATCGTTGCGGGTGCAAAGCGCATGGCATGTTGAAACTGTCATGGAAGTGCCGCCCGAGGTTTTTTATCCCCAACCGCAAGTAGATTCGAGTGTCGCGTTGCTGATTCCTCGCGAGGATTTGCCGTGTTTCGATCGTCGATTGTTCGATGAACTGCTGCGCCGCGGATTTGGTCAACGTCGCAAGCAACTGCATAAATTACTACCCGATTTCGTGCCGTGGCTGCAGGTGATCGAGTCGCTGGGTGTGCCGACGACGGTGCGCGCTGAGGAGCTTGATTTGCAGCAGTGGCTGAAAATTACACATTTGTTCGACACACATCCACTCAAGGAGATTCCGCAAAAAGGGGCGGAAATTTTTGATCGTGTGGACGAAAATGACCAAGTCATTGGCCAAGCGACTCGTGCCGAGATCCATGAAAAAGATTGGCTGCACAGAGCGGTGCATATTTTCGTATTCAATAAGCGTAAAGACTTGCTGTTGCAGTTGCGTTCGCGCTTGAAGGACAAGCATCCCGGAGTATGGGATTCCAGCGCAGCGGGGCATCTTGATGCGGGTGAAGACTATGCCTCTTGTGCTTTGCGCGAGCTAGAGGAGGAAATGGGCATCAGCAAGGATTCATTAGTTGAAGTGGGAAAAATAGCTGCATGTCCGAATACGGGATGGGAGCATGTGATTCTTTATGCGGCTCGTCACGATGGTGCACTGCGCTTTCCATGCTCGGAAATCGAGAGCGTGCAATGGTTTCCACTGGAAGTGATTCAACGATGGATCGCCCATTCGCCGCAAGATTTTGCAAGTGGATTTATCGAATGCTGGAAAATGTTCCGCCGAAGTTCGATGTGACTGGATTAGTGATACTACGAAAAATCTATCTACCAAATGTAATTTACAAACGAAAAAACTCCGCTTCGATGTGAAGCGGAGTTTTTGGTTGAACTAATAATTATTAGATGAAATCACTCGATTGCTGAGCGGATTTCTTTACGAAGTTCCTTGGCTTCTGCTTGCAGTTTTTCAAGGGATTTCTCGGCTTTTGCAATCTCGGATGATACAACTTTCAGGCGATCAATCAATTTCGCTGGATTGCGGAATTTTTTGACAGTTTTGCCAGCCTTCTTCGGCTTCTTTCCAGTCTTTTTGCTCCATGCTGAGAGTGTCAGCGGAGTAACTTTGTATTTTTTTACAGCAGCGGTTTGTCCACCACGACCGTTCTCTGCATTGAATTTTTCAATGAATGCGAGGATCTCGGTTCTTTGCTCTTCTGTGTATCTTTTGGCTGTCTTTTTAGCGGGCATAACACGAGATTGATACTGCTGCTTAGCTGCTAATGCAACGACTATTTTAGAAAAAATGATATGTTTTTTGCACGTGTTTTGTCATGTCGCGCCGGATTCATGACAAAAACGCTACGATTTTTCCGTTTTGAGCATTGCCAGAAGCCGCCAAACCTGCGATACCGCGCGCGCACCAAATAGAAATTATGATGGAATATACAAGCATTATCGAAATTCGCGGGCGTGAAGTAATCGACTCACGCGGCAATCCCACTGTGGAAGTGGACGTTACTTTGGAAGGCGGAGCCGTGGGCCGTGCTGCGGTGCCCTCGGGTGCATCGACTGGCGAGCATGAGGCTTGCGAACTGCGCGATGGCGACAAATCTCGCTACCTCGGCAAAGGTGTTCTGAATGCCGTAAACAACGTTAATGAGCAACTCGCACCAGCACTTTGCGGCATGGATGCCACACAACAAGCCGCGATCGATAAGATCATGCGCGAAGTTGACGGCACCAGCACCAAGCGCAACATCGGCGCGAACGCCATCCTTGGTGTATCGATGGCCGTTGCCAAAGCATCTGCTGCACAACTCGGCATCCCTCTTTACAAATACCTTGGCGGTCCAAATGCCAAAGTGCTTCCCGTGCCGATGATGAATGTTATCAACGGTGGTGCTCACTCCGATGCTCCGATCGATTTCCAAGAGTTCATGATCATGCCCGTAGGTGCTCCGACCTTCCGTGAGTCTCTCCGCTATGGTGCAGAAGTTTTCCACGCGTTGAAAAAAGTTCTGCACGACCGCGGTCTATCCACCGCCGTCGGTGATGAAGGTGGTTTTGCACCGAAGCTTGACAGCGCTGAAGACGCTCTCGGCGTGATCGCCAAGGCCATCGAAATGGCTGGCTACGAAATGGGCAAAGACATCTGCATCGCTCTCGATGTGGCTTCTTCTGAATTCTTCGACGCCTCGAAAAACGCTTACGTTTTCAAAAAATCCGACAAGTCCGTTCGCAGTGCCGCTGAGTTGGTTGATTTCTATGCCGACCTCAAGAAGCGCTTCCCGATCATCTCGATCGAAGACGGTTGCGCCGAGAACGACTGGGATGGTTGGAAGATCCTCACCGACAAACTTGCCTCGACCACACAACTCGTGGGCGATGACTTATTTGTAACCAATGTTGATTTCCTCTCGAAAGGCATCAAGCTCGGAGTGGCAAACTCGATCCTCGTCAAAGTGAACCAAATCGGTTCTCTCACCGAGACCTTCGATGCCGTGGAGCTCGCTAAAGAAAACGGCTATACCTCCGTGATCTCGCACCGTTCTGGCGAAACCGAAGATGCGACCATCGCCGACATCGCCGTTGCGACCAATGCTGGCCAAATCAAGACTGGCTCGATGAGCCGCTCGGACAGGATTGCAAAATACAATCAACTTCTTCGCATCGAAGAAGAACTCGGCGAAGAAGCCGTGTTTGGTGGCAAGCTCAAGGTGAAATACTAATTTCCCACCCGACTACCGGAATCATTCTTATGGTCGCATCCACTCGGGTGCGGCCATTTTTTGTATTTCAGATTATCTACTTTTACCCTTGTGAAAAATGAACTGATCCACAGAATGATTGGCATGTTGCGATTGATCGTTTGTGTGTTGGGATTGCTGCCAGGGATGCTTCGCGCTGATGATGTCGCACGTCCGAATGTCATCTGGATTACCAGTGAAGACAACTCGGCTTCGTGGTTGGGATGTTATGGTAATACTGAGGCGAAAACCCCAGCGCTGGATGCGCTCGCGGCGCGCAGTGTGGTGTTTGATCGGGCCTATACCAATGCGGCGGTGTGTGCTGTGGCGCGATCTACCATTTTGCGCGGGATGCATGCGGTGACACAGGGCACGTTGCATATGCGTAGCCGACCGCAGTTGCCGAGCTCGATCATTCCTTACGTGACGGCCTTGCGCGGCAGTGGATATTTTTGCACGAACAATGCCAAGACCGATTACAATTCTGCTGGCAACGATGCGGCGCTTTGGGATCAATGCAACGGCAGAGCTCATTACAAGAATCGTCGCGAAAAGCAGCCGTTTTTTGCTGTGTTCAATTTTACCGAAACGCACGAAAGTCAGTTGTTTGATGCGGCATTGAAGGATCGAACGCCGCGGGTGGATCCGACGAAAATCAAACTACCTCTTTTCGTTCCTGATCTTCCTGAGCTGAGAAATGATTTTGCTCATTACCATGATTGCGTCACTCGCATGGACGCAAAAGTGAAAGTTGTGTTAGATGAGCTTGAGGCATCAGGTGAAGCGGAGAATACGATTGTATTTTACTACAGCGATCATGGTGGTGCGACAACGCGTGGTAAACGCTATCTTTATGAATCTGGCGTTCGTGTTCCTCTGTTGGTGCATTTTCCAAAACGCTGGCAGCATTTGAGCCCGATCGCAGTTGGTACACGTAGCTCGGAACTAGTTTCGTTTGTTGACTTCGCGCCTACGTTGCTATCTCTGTGCGAGGTGAAAATGCCAGCCTCGATGCAAGGTCGGCCCTTTCTTGGTAAGGGGCGCCGCGAGCCCGCAAAGGACGATGTGGTGTTTTTCTATGCCGATCGCTTTGACGAAATCCATGGCATGCGTCGGGCGATCGTCGATGGTCGTTACAAATACATGCGTCATTTTACTCCGACCCTGCCGACCGCACCGTACAGCTTTTATCAGTTTGGCCAAGCGGGCTGGAGGGCTTGGCATACAGCGTGGAAGAACGAAACATTGAAGCCAGAGCATCGCGTGTTGTGGGAGGCACCGACTTCCACAGAGATGTTGTTTGATCTAGAAAACGATCCTCACGAGATGAAAGATCTCTCGCAAGACCCAGCGCTGCAGGAGCGTTTGCTTGCGATGCGACAACGCTTGCAGCAGACTATGATCGAAAATTTCGATACCGGATTGGTGCCAGAATCGATGTTTGATGAGCTTGGTGCAACGACGATTCACGAGTATCTTCATGGATCGAGTTTTGATCGCAAGGCTATCAGCACATTGGCATTTGCTGCGACAGCACGGAATGTTGCAGATCTGCCAGCATTGCTTGACGCTATGGCATCGGAAGATCCAATCAAGCGATATTGGGGAGCTCAGGGTTGTGTGACTTTAGGGAAATCGTCATTGAAAGCTCAGGATCAACTGAAAAAGTTGTTAGATGACAAGCATTCTGCTGTGGCTGTATCTGCGGCGCATGCATTGTGGCGACAAGGTGATGCTGAAACGGCGCGCGGCTTTCTTAGCAAGGCATGCCAGTCACTGCAGCGTGAGGATTTATTGCTTGCCCTGAACTTGGTGCGTTTGATGCGCAAGGATGGACAGCTTTCTGACGAATGGGTGACAAAGCTTCCTAAACGTAAGAACAACGAATATGTGCAGCGCATTTTGAGTGAACTCAAGGGTCCGTATTGAAACTGGCACCGCGCGTGGTCATTTTCGCTCGATATTGTGCAGGAGTCATTCCGGCAAAACGTTTAAAAACTTTTCCAAACTGGCTCTGATCATAAAACCCACAGGCGCGAGCGATGTGGGCGAGTTCGTGTTGGTCGCGCTCGATCATTGCGCGCGCCGCGTGAATGCGCACCTGCTGCAAGTATTGCGTCGGTGATTGTCCAAAAATCGCGCTGAACTTGCGCTCAAAACTACTCAAGCTCATTCCGATGGACTCCGCGCGCTCGCTCATGGAAAATTGCTGCGAATAGTCCCGCAAAAACCCCTGCACCACATGTCCAAGTGGGCCGTAAAGATTAATGAAATCGCCTTTTTTTTCCACCTTGCGCATCACCCCTGCGATGCCGATCACCTCACCACAGCGATTGCGTAGAGGTGTTTTCGAGGACAAAAACCATTCGTGAATGCCATGGTGATTGACCACGGTCCACAACTGATCCACCACAGGCATTCCCGTAATCATCACCCGTCGATCTTCATTCACATAGGCTGCGGCTAACTCGCGTGGATGAAAATCAAAATCGGTTTTTCCAATCACATCGCTCTCCTCGTTCATGCCAAGGCGTAGTAGTGAATTGCGATTGAGTGCCAGAAATTGACCTTCTTTGTTTTTGAGGAAAAAATGCAAATGAGGAATGGTATCCCACATTCGGAGCAGTTCGCGCACCTCGCCGAGACTATCGAAAAAATCCTTTTGGTGCTCCATTTTCGCTCGTTGAGAAGTCAGCTTCATGCCGAAATCATACCAAAATGAAAATAGTTTGTCCAATCTGAAAAATGACTATGCGGTGACGGGTAATTGTCCATGTAATGATGCTGCGATGCTTTATCCTCTTGATCTGCATAAACTGGTCTGGGCTCCTCTGGGCTGAGGAGAAAATTTCGTATAATCAACACATACGCCCAATTCTGAGCGAGAAATGTTTTGCTTGTCATGGATTTGATGCCAAGCAGCGCGAGGCAGATTTGCGCTTAGATACCTTCGAGGGTGCTACGGAAGCTAGTCGCTCACCGCGTACGATTATTCCTGGTGATGCCGCATCAAGCGAAATGATCAAGCGCATGCGCAGCGATGACCCTGATGAAATCATGCCTCCACCTGATGCCGTACATCGCATGGAGAAGAGCGAAATTGATCTCATTGCTCGCTGGATCGATAGCGGTGCGGTTTATGAAAAACACTGGTCATTTGACAAACCAGAGCGTCCGCAGATACCCAAAGGTGACTTCGATGCATGGGTGAAAAATCCCATCGATTCTTTCATTGCGGAGGCATGGAAAAAGGATCGTTTGCAACCGTCACCGGAAGCGGATCGCGCCACATTGCTGCGTCGTCTTTCCTTCGATCTCACAGGCCTGCCGCCTAGCGATACAGAGGTTAAAGAATTTTTGCAGGACACAGCACCTGACGCCTACGAAAAAGTAGTAGATCGCCTGCTGCAAAGTCCGCACTACGGTGAACGCATGGCTCTTTCTTGGCTAGATGCCGCACGTTATGCTGATAGCAATGGCTTCCAGCAAGATGGTGATACCCATCAGTATGTGTGGCGCGATTGGTTAATCCGTTCGTTGAATGAAAACATGCCCTTTGACCAGTTCACCATTGAACAGCTTGCTGGCGATCTGATACCACAGGCGAGCTTGTCGCAAAAAGTCGCTACAGGCTTTCAACGATGCCACTTGCTCAATGGCGAGGGCGGGGCGATTGCCGAAGAGCAACGCAATATCATTTTATTTGATCGCGTGGATGTCACAGCCACTAATTGGTTAGGTCTGACTTTGGCCTGCGCGCAGTGCCATGATCACAAGTATGATCCGCTGACGCAAAAAGACTTTTACTCGATGATGGCTTTTTTCAATCAAGTGCCAGAAAGCGGAGTGCCGCCTGGTGGATCGCAATACCGCATCGCAGAGCCCGCCATTCCTGTTGGAACGGATGAGCAGATGAAGCAGTTGGCGCAATGGGATGCGGAAATGAAAATCATCGAGGGTGAAGAACAATCGCTAGGGAAGACACCAGAGTTTGAAAAATCGATTACCGAGGCCATGCTCTCCATGCGCGCGCGCAAGGAGATTGTTTGGTTGCCGCAATCGCCTGTGAAGATGGAAGCCAGCAATGGCGTGACGCTCACACTAGAGGGGGATCAATCGATTTTCGCCTCAGGAGCTCAGGCTGCGAAGGCAGACTACGTGTTAGAGATTCCTATTCCTGAACGGGGACTTACAGGCATCCGCTTTGAACTCATTCCTGATCCACGATTGCCGATGGGTGGTTCGGGTCGCGCCGACAGTGGCAATGCAGTGTTAAGTGAGTTAAACATTCATCACGGTGATCAAGAGTTGCTTGTCAAACACAGTCGTGCTGATTACTCGCAAGGTAGTTTTTCGCCCGAAGCAATTTTTGACAAAAATCCACAATCGGGTTGGGCTTTTCATCCCGATGTCAAAACTCCGCATTGGTTAGAAATGCAGCTTGCTGCTCCCGTGAAACACAGCGCCACGCCGCTGAAGCTCACGTTGCAATTTCAATCGAGTCACCTCGTCCACATGTTTGGTCGCTTCCGCGTGATGCTGACCGATACATTGTTCCCGTTAGAAGAAAAACAATTCACACCCGAGCAGATGGTCTTGCTGAAAAAAGACCCAGCTCAGCTGAGCGATGCCGAGCGCAACCAGCTGCGGACGATGATGAGAGCCGCAGATCCACAGGGCTTGTTAGCGCCTGTGCGTGCGCGCAAAATGGATCTCAAAAATCGTCGCGATGCTCTCGCCAATTCCTTGCCCAAGGTGATGATCATGTCTGATGCTAAACCGCGTAAGACGATGATCTATGATCGCGGCAGTTATGAGATGCCAACGACTGAAGTCACGAGCGACACTCCTGCGATACTTCCGCCGATGGCAGCTGATCTGCCAAAAAATCGATTGGGACTCGCCAAGTGGTTGATAGCTCCAGAGAATCCGCTCACTGCGCGCGTGCAAGTCAATCGTTACTGGCAACATTATTTCGCTCATGGCTTTGTCAAGAGTGCGGAAAATTTTGGACTGCTCGGTGATGCGCCGACCCATCCCGAATTGCTCGATTGGCTCGCCGTGGAGTTCCGTGAAAATGGCTGGGACATGAAAAAAATCCACCGCTTGATCGTCACCAGTGCCACCTATCGACAAAGCTCTAAGGTCTCGCCTGCATTACTCTCACTTGATCCTGAGAATCGACTCTATGCCCGTGCTTCTCGCTTCCGCAATTCCTCTTTGATCCTTCGCGATACCGCACTGCGCGTCAGTGGTCTGCTTGCACCCGATTTGTTTGGCAAACCCGTTTACCCCTATCAACCACCAACGATCTGGGATAGCCTCGGCATTACCAAGGAGCGTGATTTTTCCTACCCACAATCACAAGGTGCTGATCTCTATCGGCGCAGCATCTACACGTTCTGGCGTCGCACCGTTGCTCCAGGAAACATGTTCGATACCTCAGCGCGTCGCACCTGTGTGGTCAAGCACTCGCTCACCAGCACACCGCTGCATGCTCTAACCACGCTTAATGATACCACTTGGGTCGAGGCATCACGTGTCCTTGCCGAAAAAATTATGCGTCAATCCACTGATCGCGCCCAATGGCCCGCTCTGGCTTTTCAGGCGGTCTGTCAACGCGCGCCCGATCCTACGGAGCTTGGGATTTTGGAAAAATCATTAGCCCATTCCTTAGCTGAATTCCAACGCGATGCTGCCGCTGCAACGCAGTTGCTGAGCCATGGTGCCGCGCCACGCGATGTCACTTTCCCTGTAACCGATCACGCCGCGCTCACACATTTGTGCCTGAGCATTTTCAATCTCGACGAAGCCCTCACCCGACAATGAATCCTTATCTGCATCAACAACAACTCATTACGCGCCGCCAGTTCTTTAGCAAATCGGCAACTGGAGTCGGCACGCTAGCGCTTTCATCATTGTTGCAAAATGATTTATCGGCAGCTCCTGCCTTGTCGATGAATCCGTTAGATGGATTGCCGCATTTGCCCGCCAAGGCGAAAAATGTCATCCTGCTTTGGCAGGGCGGGGGACCTTCACAAGTGGATTTGTTCCAACACAAACCTGGCTTGGAAAAGTTGCGCCTCACCGAGTTACCCGCATCGGTGCGGGGGAATACTCGGCTCTCGACGATGACCGCATCGCAGTCAAAATATCCGATTCTCCCTGCGCTCAAACCTTTTCGCCAGTATGGGAAATCGGGCCGTTGGTTGTCTGAGCTATTGCCACATACGGGTTCGATCGCGGATGATCTTTGCTTCATCGACTCCATGCACACGGAGGCGGTGAATCACGCGCCCGGTGTCACATTTTTCCTCACTGGTAGTCAAATTCCCGGACGTCCCAGTCTTGGTGCTTGGGGTACGTATGGGCTCGGTGCGATGTCACAAGATCTCCCATCCTTTGTGGTGATGACCTCATCAGACGCAGGCAAAACCTGCGGGCAATTGTTTTTCGATTACTACTGGGGCAGTGGGTTTTTGCCATCGAAGTACCAGGGCGTGCGCTTCCGCAGTGAGGCTGATCCGGTCTTGTATCTCAACAACCCCGCAGGCATCAGTCGTAACTTGCGACGCTCGGCGCTCGATGACATTGCAGCGATGAATCAGCATCATCTCTCGCAGTATGGTGATCCAGAAATTGACACCCGCATTTCTCAATATGAAATGGCTTATCGCATGCAAATGAGTGTGCCTGAGCTAACGGATATTTCTAACGAAAAGACAGAGTTGTTAGAAATGTATGGCCCCGATGTGCAGCGCAATGGCTCCTTCGCTCGCAATTGCTTACTTGCTCGAAAATTAGTCGAGCGCGGTGTGCGCTTTGTGCAGTTAATGCATGCGGGCTGGGATCAACACAACAACCTTTCGTTTCAGTTAGAAAATCAATGCCGCGATACCGATCAACCTGCTGCTGCTTTAGTCAAGGATCTGAAGCAACGAGGCTTGCTCGATGACACCATCGTGCTGTGGGTCAGCGAGTTCGGTCGCACAGTTTTTGTACAAGGAAACATTGAAAACGAGCGCGGCCATGGGCGCGATCACTTTGGCGTTGGCTATACCATCTGGGGTGCCGGTGGCGGCTTCAAGCCGGGCCACAGCCATGGCGAGACTGATGACTTTGCCTATCAAGTCACCAAAGATCCCGTTCACGTGCACGACATGCAGGCTACCTTGATGCATCTGTTAGGCATCAATCACGAAAAGCTCACCTTCCGCTTCCAAGGTCGAGACTTCCGCCTCACCGATGTCCACGGCAAAGTTGTGCAGCAAGTCATTGCATGAATCGATGAATCTCAAGAAACCAACGAGCGGGCAAAGTCGCGAGCCCATTGGTCGGCCTCGATGATCGGCTCCAATTGATCGGCAACTTGCACCTGGTGGGCATTCATGGTTTTTTCCACGTTCGCCCAAATTCCCGTAAAGGGGATTTTTCCTGCAATGAATTGATCCACGGCAATCTCGTTCGCCGCATTATAGACGGCGGGAAGGGTTCCACCCGTGAGTCCTGCCTCGCGGGCTAGGCGCAGGGCTGGGAAGTCTTGTTCGCGCGGGGCGATGAATTCGAGCTTGGCCAGCTCCGCGAAATTTAAAGGCTTCAGTCCACCTTTGCGGCGTTGCGGCCACGTCAGTGCGTATTGGATCGGGAAGCACATGTCGGTGTTTGAGAGCTGCGCCAGGACTGAGCCATCGGTGAACTCAACCATGGAGTGAACGATGCTTTGCGGATGCACGATCACATCGATGCGCTCCATGCCGATGCCAAAAAGCCAGCGTGCTTCGATCATCTCGAGGCCTTTGTTGAACAATGATGCTGAGTCGATCGTGATCTTGCGCCCCATGTCCCAGGTCGGGTGTTTCAAAGCTTGTGCCAAGGTCACGTGCGGCAGTTCATCGGCGGGCGTATTGCGAAATGGTCCACCTGATGCCGTGAGAATCAGTCGGGAAATTTCCTCATCTCCTCCGCGATGTCCGTCCAAGCACTGGAAGATCGCATTGTGCTCGCTATCGACAGGGAGTAGTTTCACTCCTGCTTGTTTTGCCTCTCGGGTGACAATTTCACCGGCCATCACTAAGATTTCTTTGCTCGCCACTGCGAGGTGTTTGCCTGCACGAATGGCAGCCAGCGATGGCTGTAGGCCCGCTGTGCCAACGATGGCCACCAACACAGTATCGGCTTCCATCAAGGTCGCAATGTTGATCAATCCCTGCGGCCCAAGGTGAATCATCACATTGTCAGGCAACATCCGACGCAGTTCCGCATACTTGCTTTCATCATAGAGACACACATGCTTCGCTCCCGTCTCACGCGCCTGCTCGGCCAATTGCGCGGCATTGGTATGGGCCGCGAGCCCAATGATCTCAATCTCTTCGGGTAACTCACGCGCAACCTTGAGCGTGGAGCAGCCAATCGAGCCGGTAGAACC
>CANHKJ010000048.1 GCA_947460915.1 Verrucomicrobiia bacterium | reverse complement strand
GCATCTTGCTCACGCACGATTTCATCATCCCCGGCGACAAGCGCGATGGTCAAGATGGCAATCGCAAACGCTCGGGCAATCCGCACACCTACCGCACCGGCAAGGAGGGAGATACCCACGATGGCGAGGATCTCTGGCAACAACTCGTCTCGCGCACGCCGCAGATCAAATTGGTGCTCAATGGCCACGAAATGGGCGCGCATGTGGGCCGCCGCAGCGACAAAAACCTCGCGGGAAATCTGGTGCATCAGATGCTTTTCAACGCGCAAGGATTTGGCGGTGGCTCAGATGAAAAGGGCAATGGCGGCGGTGGTTGGCTGCGTTTGCTGACGTTTTCCGCCGATGGCAAAACTCTTGCTGTGCGCACTATCTCGCCGCTCAAACTAGATGCCGGAGCATCACCGTGGTGGGGCCATCCACAATGGAATTTCACCCTTCCTCTTGCTTGACGATCAAGCGCGTTCGATTCACTTTCCAGTTGGTATTTTTTCCTGAACTGCTAGTTTTTTCCCGATGACAGCCCCTGAGTGCCCCGATTGCCCGAAAGTAACCGATGAACACGGAGTGAATCCGGCATCGATCGAAGAACAACTCCGTTACGAACTCGAATTCAGCGAGCGCTCATTTTTATCGGGGCCGCGTTCGCGACTGTCCGATCTCGGCACATTGTTCAAGGTTGCGTGGGATTTCATTCGCGCCTTTCGCGTGCTGCATTTCGTCGGCCCCTGCGTGACGATTTTCGGCTCGGCGCGTACACCTGATGGCACCACGTATTACGAGTTGGCTCGTAAAATGGGCGCGCGGATGGCGAAGATGGGCTTTACGGTCATGACGGGCGGCGGCCCAGGAATCATGGAGGCGGGCAATCGCGGAGCCTTCGAGAGCGGAGGCCGCAGCGTTGGCGTCAACATCCAGTTACCCTTTGAGCAAAAAGGCAATCCTTACGTGGACCGCGAGGTCACCATGCGCTACTTTTTCACCCGCAAAACCGTACTGATCAAGTATTCCTATGCCTTTGTGGTCATGCCTGGCGGCGCGGGAACACTCGATGAAATGTTTGAAACCATGACATTGATCCAAACCGGAAAACTGCGCAATTTCCCGATCGTGTTGATGGGCAAAGAGTATTGGAAGCCGTTGATGGATATGATCGACCGCATGGTAGATGAAGGCATGATCAGCCCGGAAGACCCCGATTTGATTTTCTTCACCGATGATGTCGAAGATGCCGCAGACCACATCGAACGCCACGCCGTGCGACAATTTGCCCTGCGCCGGAAAATCATCCCGAGCAGCATGAGCGTGCTCGGTGAGAAAACTTTGGTCAAATAATCACTCATCCATGAAACGTAGAAATTTCCTCACCAGTTCCCTCGCACTCAGCGCTCTCAGTGTGCAGGCTCAGGAAAGCAAGGCTAACGCAGAAAAATCGGCCGAATCCGTCTTGCGCGGAGCCCCCGTGATCTCAGGACCAGATCCCGCATCTCTCGCGATTTTGCAAGCGGTGCGTGGTCCAGCATCGGGTTATGCCGAAATTTCACTCAACCAAGGCGCATGGCAAAAAGTCTTGCCCGAGCAAAATGGTTTGGTGGCGTTGGAGGAACATGTGCTGAAGTTTTATCTGCCAAACATCGACCCAGGCACCGAACTGCGCTATCGCGTGACCGCATCCACTGCCACGTATAAAAATGCCTATCAAATCACTCGCGGCAAAGCGGAAACATCAGACACCTATCAACTCACCACACTCGATCCTCAGAAAAAAACGACTTGCTTCATTATCTGGAATGATACCCACGAAAACCTCGAAACGATTCGGCCGCTTCACGAGCTGACACTTGAGGCCAAGCCCGATTTCCTCGTTTGGAATGGCGACCAAACCAATGATGTCTATGCGGCCGAAAAAATGGTCGAGCAATACCTGTCGCCCGATTCCTTGCCCATCGCCAGCCATTATCCTCTCGCCTACTTGCGTGGCAACCACGACCTACGCGGACCTGCGGCGCGACTCGTCGAACGTTTCACTCATGCACCCGGCGAAGACTTTACTTATGCCTTCCGCAGCGGCCCGGTAGCCTGTCTCGCGATGGATACAGGTGAGGACAAACCCGACGATCATCCGGTTTTTGCTGGAATGGTTGGCTGCGCGGCGATGCGTACTCGCCAGACCAAATGGCTCGAAAAAATCATCACGGAATCGTGGTTCCAGAGCGCTCCCTACAAAATTCTCTTTTGCCACATCCCGCTTTGGTGGGAGGATGAAGTCACCGACCATGGCTACTATTGGTACCAAAAACCATGTCGCGAGGCCTGGCTCGATCTCCTTGTCAAAGCCGGCATCCAATTGGTCATTTCGGGACACACACACCAAACGAGTTTGTTGCCCAAGACCGCTGAGCGCCCGATCCCACAATTGATTGGCGGTGGACCGAAAAAAGAAGCTGCCACCATCACGCAGATTGTTGCCGATGAGAAAAAACTCACAGTCACCATGAAAAAACTCAATGGTGAAATCGTCCATGAACTCAGTCTAGATCCGACATGAGACCAGTGATCGAAGTTTGTGTTGACCGCATTGATTCCGTCGTCGCCTGCGCGAAAGCAGGTGTCGATCGCATCGAACTCTGCACGGCATTGAGCGAAGGAGGCCTCACTCCATCCATCGGATTTCTGCGGCAAGCGCGACAAATTTTTCGCGGCAAGATCATGATGATGATTCGCCCGCGCGCTGGGGATTTCCTCTACCAGAGCGATGAAATTGAAGTCATGAAAGAGGACATCGCCCTTGCGAAATCGAACGGTGCCGATGGCATCGTCTTCGGTTGTTTGCTCGAAGATGGCAACATTGATGCGCCCTTGTGCCGCGAATTGATCGAAGATGCAGGCACCCTGGATGTCACCTTTCACCGCGCCTTCGATGTCAGCGCCGACCTTGATGTTTCGCTCGAAACTTTGATCGAACTCGGAATTCCACGAGTTCTCACCAGCGGTGGTCAGCCCGATGTTTGGCGCGGCCGCGATGCGCTGCAATCGCTCGTTCGTCAAGCCAACGGGCGCATTGCCATTCTAGCCGGAGGCGGTGTTACCGCAGATCGTATTCCCGAACTCATCGCAGCCACTGGTTTGCGCGAAGTCCATCTTTCCGCACGCACCTCGCGAGCCAGCGCCATGCAATTTCGCCGCGATGACATTCCCATGGGGGCCAATCAAGTCATGCCCGAGTATGAACATCGCAGCGCCGATCTCGATCTTTTGAAAAACCTCTGCCAATCCTGACGTTTCTTCTGTTATGAAAATTTCCTTCCATGCCCGATTGCTCACCTACGCAGCAGTGCTTGCCTACGTGGCACTCGATCTATTCGCATTTCGCGGACCACTTCGGCATTCCATCGATAGTCGCAAAATCGATAGTCCCGAGTCCGTCGAGCGCGCCAAGCAAACGGGACTCGTCGCCCTCGTACTCGGGCGCCCCATTCATACCGCCCAATTGGAGCGCGCAGCTCAAGAACGGGCATGGATGGAAGGGAAAACATGGAACGATGTGCCTGCGGCCCAACGCAAACTCATTCGCAAAGCATGCCTCGGTGAACTCATCGATCACCAACTGATTCGCTCCAAAATCGCAGCAAATAAAGATGCCCTGCGCGCCTCAGAAGAAGAAATCAACCAACGCTATGCTCAACTGCTCGCCCGCTTTTCTTCCAAAGATGAGCTTGAGAAATCCATGAATCAGCAAGGCATTGTCTCCGAGCAAGAACTTCGCCTCAGACTCACCGCGCAAATCGAGATGGAAAAATACATCGAGCGCCAACTTCAACCACTCATCGCGGTGAGTGATGATGAGATCACCGGCTTCTATCAAAAGCACGTCAAGGACTTACAAAACCCAGCAATGGCCAAGGTGCGGCACATTTTTTTCGCGACTCTCGAGAAAGATCCCGCAGCTGTGAAAACCACAGCAGAACAAGCGATAGCAGCTCTCACCGGCAAACAAAAAACCTTCGAGCAACTCGCTGGCGAACTCAGTGACGATCCCAAAAGCAAAACAGCGGGCGGCTTGTTAGGATGGATTGAGCCATCGCGCATGCCCGCAGATTTTACCATCCCCGTCATGGCCATGACAGTCAATCAGCAAGCTCTGCTTCAAACCAAACTCGGTTGGCATGTGGTGGAAGTGTTAGAAAAACGCGATGCCACACCCCGTACCATCGAGCAATGTCGCGAGGAAATCATCACCGCTTTGCAAAACGGCAAACGCCAGCCGGCACTAGATAACCTGCGTCAAGCCATACGCAATGACCACCGCCAACACACTCACATCTACGACGTAGTTCTCGATAGCATGCCGTGAACAAATGCTCGCTAGAACCAATCAGGTAATCATGATGAATCTGTAATTCTTGGCTTCATCATTCTCGATTCTCAGAGTCATCGCCCTGAGTGATCGATGGCACAATATCTATCGGTGATTTGTTCGTATCGATGTTTTCGATCGACTTCGATTCATCCTGGACAGGCACAACCTTGATCTCGACTTGCACCGGTACGGCACGGAGGCCCTCGATGATTTGCTTCATCTGATTCACCGTTGTTTCTGCTAGATTCTGCGGCTGCGCATAGCGGCTGCCGACATCTTGAATGCCTACTCGGATGGCATCTAGGCCATCGGTAAATTGGCTCATCTGTGCGACCACGCGAGCCACAGGATCGCTCTCGCCCGCACCACCTAACAACTTTTTCTTGTTGAATTCTTTTTTGATTTCCGTCCAACGAGTGAGTTGCTTTTCATCAAGTAGGCCCAAAATTTCATGCAGCTTGAGCACGTT
Organism: Verrucomicrobiia bacterium; assembly: GCA_947460915.1. GTDB lineage: Bacteria > Verrucomicrobiota > Verrucomicrobiia > Verrucomicrobiales > Akkermansiaceae > UBA956. Next base: position 10,469 of record CANHKJ010000048.1, on the reverse strand, counting down.
TGCCTCGGCAGCATTGGTAAGGTTTTGTGATTCACCACGATAGTGATCCATGATGATTTGCTCAATTTCAGCCTCGCTCATGAGTGGCAGGATTTTTTCGGCAATGCGATTCATGTTCCGATACGATCCTTGCAGTCGAAAGCTCGGCTCGGTGCGGTAGCTATCCTCCTGAGCCGCGCTGCGAATGTATTCTTCGTTGACGCGACTGATCACATCGCGCACTCGCAGTAAGTGCTTGGTAACGGCAAGCATTTCTTCGATTTCGGTTGGCGTATGATTGCCCTCGAAATCAGCACCGTCTCGCGAGCCTGTTTGAGCCACGCGCATCAGCACATGAATGTCCTTAGGCGAGCGTGAGGCAAGCTTCGATAGAATCGGATTGGATGTGAGTGCATTCTCGATGTAGCTGGCTTTGAATGCATCACTGTGGCCCCCGAGAATGTCGCCGAGGTTGTAGGTATCGGCACGGTTGGCTAGCATGTCAGGAATCTGAAACTTGCTGCCAGTCTCGGTGTAGGGATTGCCCGCCATGACTACCACTACTTTTCGTCCTCGCAGGTCATACGTTTTTGCTTTGCCCTGATAGACGCCCTCGATCTTGCGCTGACCATCGCAAAGACTGATGAATTTTTGCAAAAACTCGGGATTGGTGTGTTGAATGTCATCGATGACGATCATCACGTTATCTCCCATTTCCAGTGCGAGATTGAGCCGCTCAATTTCCTCACGAGCAGCGGCATTCGGCGCTTCACCTGGATCAAGCGATGTCACATTGTGCCCGAGAGCAGGACCATTGATTTTGATGTAGGTGATGCCGAGACGATCAGCGATGTATTCAACCAAGGTCGTCTTACCGTAGCCCGGTGGCGAAATCAACAAGAGCAAGCCCATGCGATCCGTCCGTGTTTGCGCGCCCGTAGCACCGAGTTGTTTTGCAAGATTGTCACCAATCAAGGGCAGATAGACTTCATCAATCAAACGATTTCGCACAAAAGCACTCATTACCTTGGGCTTGAAGCTCTCAAGGCGCATGCCTTGTCGCTTGTCGGCAATCAAACGATGTTTGTATTTGGTAAATGACTCATAGCGCGGCACATCGATGCGGCGGAATTGCTCCAACCGCATGCGTAGCGCGTGATAATCAGATCGATAACTTGAGGACTCGATCAATGGATGCGAGCCTAACAATGAATCGATGCGCAGATTCGTATCCACATCCACTACGGCTCGGCTATCGTATAATGGATAGAGTCGATGAGCTGCGGCCTCGATCAACCATGCCATGTGTGGTGTTTCAGAGGAAGATGATGGAGGCAATTCAGTGGCTGATCTGAACCAATCGAGGACGACGCGAAAACGCGCATCGAGGTCTGATTCGTAGCCGGCGAGGCTTTTCTCGAATGCTGGCTCTGCGAGTTTTTCGATGAGCTTCCGTTGAAACTGCTTCGCGTATTCGTGCGCGAGCGGCGAGACCACAAACGCCATGCCATTGAGCAATGTTTGATAGAGAAATGCAGCGGCAGGCTGAACTTGTTGAACGGCATCGTCGCCAGCACTCGTGGCGCAGATTCGCGCTGAGTGAGAGTTTTCCAAATAGGCTAACAAACCAGACTCGAGCCAATCCAAAAGCTCATGACGTCCGCTTTGCATTGATCCAAGAGCTGATGCGGCACGCAGGGTATCAATGCGCATTTGAAAAGCGCTTCGCTCCGCCCATTGATACCAGAAAACCATAGCTAAGGATCGAGCATCAGGACCAAAGCGCGCCATACCTAACTTCTCACGCATCGGGCTCAGCATCTTGACGAACTGCACGGCATCAGCATCATGGATGCCTTTGATGTATCCCTCTGTTGCTCGCTCTTGCATAAAGGATTGCAAGCCAGCAAGCGGTTCCGCCGAAGGTATTCCCCTTTCCAAAAACATCCACGCTAAGTATTCAGCGCGATACACCAACGGTGATTCACTGATCACTTCTCGATTCCACAAATCACGTGCCGCATTGAATTCTTCATCGATGATCGGCTCAAGGAACTTCGTGCCAGAAAGATGAAATGCCATCTGCTCATCGTGTGGCACCACGGTAAGTTCAAGGGCCTGCGTGTTGACGCTAAACTTGTGCTTGCCGATTTGGATCGAAGCACCACCGTCGGCAAACAATTCGCGCTTATCCTTGAGCTGCCTTACTGAATCCTCACGTAAGGTTTTCAAACGAGTTTCGATGTCATCGGCCTTCACCGAATCACCCAACGAATGCAACTCCGCGATGATTTCGCGCAATTTCTCGACCATCAAATCCCCAGCAAAATAACCTTGGATTTCATCAGGCTCCGAGAACGTTGCCACGCGGCTGCGCATGCCCTGCAAAATTCTTTCTGCCGAACGGAGTAATCCGCCAGCGCGGCGACCACGCGCCTCGAGTAGCTGTGCACGGCGACCATCAAGAGCAGAGTAAATCTCATCGCGCTTGGCACCGAGTTGCTCCACGTAGTCATCGAACTCGGAAAATTTCCCTTCGAGTTCTTCGACTTGCACCATCAACTTCGTGAGTGCCTCATCACACTTCGCAGGAGAATCTGCGAGATCGAGATAATTGGCCGTTGCTTGAGATAGCAGATGCAATCGAGCCGCGAACTCCGCCTGTGATTCCCCACGAGAAAGCTCTTTGCGTTTGTTTCGCACCGCCACCCGCACGCCATTCAACCTCGCATAGAGCGCGGAAATTTTCTCAACGATGGCAGTCGTCTGCACCGGGTCTTTGATCTTGAGCCCGCCGACGACATCGATCAGCATCTCCAACTCAGTCGCAGCTTGATCCAGTGCCTCTAACGATTGATCCGCAGCGACACTGCCCTTGATGTTCGGAATCTGTGTTTCCTGTTGATCGATCGAAGCCGCATAACTCGCGAGAGCCTTATCTGTACCGAGGAAATTCACCGTGCGCTCGCTGACGAGATCACTGGCCTCCACCAGCTTGCCTTCTAGCTCGGTGACCACCGCTGGATCGACATAGCGCACATCTTTGAGGCCGATCACTTCGCCTCGTAGCTTGCGGATGTTGGTAAGAAGATGAACAAATGCCGTCATCTCATCGGCGATGGTCGTCTTCGAGGTGGAAGAGATTTTTTCAACTTGCGCGCGCGCATCCGCCGTCTTCTGCGTAGCCGTCTGGCGGAGTTGCGTGACTTTTTCAAATTCACCCACCGCCGATTGCGCAGCTCGCTTAATTTCACGCAATGGTTCGGACAACTTCTGGCATTCCTCTGAGTCTAACCAAAAGTATGCATCCAACAAGTCACCCGAATGTTTCCCGAGATCGAGATAAAGACCCGAGAAACTGTCATCCTTCGAGACTAAGGTCAAGATGGCCCGGCATTCTGACATTGCTCGGACTAACTCCGAGTTTCCAATTTTGAACAAAAAGCTATCAGGTTTTTTAGCCGTCTTTGCCGCAAAGCTTTCGTTGTAATAGGGTGTTTGCCAAACTTGCAGTGCATGATAACGCTGCGGGTCTTCATTGCCACGGAAATACACCATCGTTCCATCGGCAAAAATCGACACGCCAGCACAGATCGTCGGCGTCTCCACAGCCATCTTCACACGGTTGTAAGAGAGCAAAACATAATCAGCCAACTCACGATTGTGGAAGACAAACAAAACGTCTTCACCATTGGCGCTGACTACGCGTCGCTCGAAGCGCATGTTTGCAATGCCATGATCGAATGTCTTGATCTCGCCAGTTTGCAAGACATAGCCGTTTGCGAAAATGACACCTTGGTCTTCAGGTAAAAGCACGCAGGAGGCCCCGATGCCATCGATACGCGCCACCGTATTTGTTTTCTGATTGAACACCAAATAGCGATGCAATGATTCTCGATATGGCAACACCTTCAGCAGAATCAACGAACCAACTATGGCGTAAAAAATTTCAGAGTCATCAAGTGTTTGATCAGGGTCCGTCACCGGTTCACTGTAAATCCCCTGCCCGGTGTTGGTGTTATCCTCGATCTTGATCGTTAGATCGCCGCCAACGGTTTCGACAAAAACTTTATCCTCGATGGAAATGTGCGGATGCAGACCACCGCGCTGCATATCGCGATGGGCACGTATCCAAGTAAATTCTTGCTGCGTGGGATAGACATACTCGTGATCGAATCGATTGCCGAGATAGCTCAGCGTGCCATCGCCATTGATCAGCCACTTGAAAACCTTGACATCATCAAGCGATTTTCCAGCCCGCATCGCCATGTAGAGATGCGGACCATTGATCAGGAATTTTTTGAATACAGCCTCGCGATAGAATTTGAAAATATAGCGAAAGTCTTCGATGAAACGCGGATCACCGAGCACCAAGTCATCCGCCACAGCGACGAAAGTTTTCGTATCTGCATTGAAATCATAAACGGCAAAAACATCGCGAACATCTGTCGTCTGCTTTAGGCCAAATTGGATGTTATAGCCAAACAGAAAACGATTCGGCCCGATGGCTACCAGATCGCGCGCTTGGCAATTGTGCTCCGTGGCGACGCGCTCAGTGGCAAGCAACTTGGTCTCCATCCCGCCGAATACATCAAGGCGCTCCGCGTTCAGGCGATCCATTCGCGCGCGCAAATCGTTCGCATGTTTTTCTAATCGAGCACGTATGACCTCATACGCCCCGCCTTCCAATTGTTTCAAATCATCCGCCATGGCCTTGTTCGTCTATCGGGATTTCCTAGCGCTATGCGATGCGGTGGATGATTCCAAAATCACCCACCGCTCGGAAAATTAGAGCAATGTATCAGCCTTAGTATCCGCCAATTTGAAGCGATCCGCCATGCCGAGTAGGCTAATGATTTTCGAACGAGTATCACCCGAGGCATCGAGCAAGAGCTTGCCGAGAATGCCACTCACCGTGTAGTTTTTCACATCCTCGGAAGTGATGCCGAATTGTCCTGCCCACTCACGAAGTTGCGCTTTAAAAAATTCTGGATCACCGTTGAAAAATGTTTCCTTCACATCGCTAAGCACGCGACTGTTGCCTACGGCGCGATCCACGGCACGGCCTGCGGATACGGCATTCGCAATGCGATCGAAGAACTGAGCTTCGCCACCAATGATTTCGATCTTGGCCGACTTCATAGCCTCGCCCAATACACCAGCCTGCGCAGCGGCGATGCTGGCCTGAATGTTGATCTCGGCGAGCTCCACCGTTTTCTCTTTCTCCAGACGAAGCTTGAATTCTTCGTGATCTTTTCCAGCAGACTCAAGCAGCTTCATCGCTTCGGCTTTCTTGGTGATACCATCGGCCTCGGCATCGAGTTTTTGACGGTTCACTTCGGCTTCGATCAAGCCACGTTTTTCCATCGCATCGGCCATGGCGATTTCCACCTCGGCGGCACCCAGTCCCTCGGCTGCGGACTCCTTAGTTTTCGCTTCGGCAAGACGGATTTTAGCGATCGCCATTTTCTCGGACGATGCTTGCTCCGCGTTGGCCGTCGTGATGATTTGCTCAGCGTGCAACTCAGCGGCTTTTTTGTTGCCCTCAGCGTGCTTCGTCTGCGTGTAAAGTTCTTGATCAGCGAGCAAACGTGCGGCCTCTTGAGCGGCTTCAGCCTCTTTGATGCGACGCACCATCTCTTCTTGAGCTTTCGCTTCGGCGAGAGTCACCATCACTTTTTTCTCGCGATCCGCCCCAGCAAATGCCTCGGTGTCTTTGATGAGTTGTTGCTCGATGACAACCAGCTTCTCCACGGCTACGCGCTCTTTGATCACGTCTTGGATGGCTTTTTTCTCCACCTCTAACGCTTTTTCTTTCTCGATGTCCTTCAGGCTTGTTACGCGCTCGCGCTCGATGGATTCCAGCATTTGATCGCGTTTGACGCGTTCTTGCTCCACAACATCGGTTCGCTCTTTGTTGCGCAAGGCCACAAGAACCTGACGCTCTTTGTTTTGCGTAGCGATTTCAATTTCTTCATCCGCGGCGATGCGAGCTTGCTCGGACTTGCGACGCTCTTCTTCTTTGACCTTCGTGGCATCCGCTACAGCACGGGCCTCCACACTTTCCACTTCACGCTTCTGCTTGGCAACGGTCTCGGCGAGTTGGCGCTCTAGCTCCAACACGGCCTCGCGCGCTTCCACGTCTTGTTGTTTGATGACCTTCTCCTTATCGCGCTGAATGCTGTTCGAGAGCTTCGCTTGAGTGGCAGTGAGTTCGGTGATTTTCTTGATGCCTTCGGCGTCGAGAATGTTATCGGGATCGAGCATTTCAATCGGCGTCTGCTCTAGGAAGTCAATCGCCGCATCTTCGAGCACGAAACCATTGAGATCTGTGCCGATGACTTTGAGAATCTCATCACGGAACTTGTCGCGATCTTCATAAAGCTGAATGAAGTCGAAGCGCTTACCGACGGTTTTCAAACCTTCCGAAAATTTCGCATCAAACAAATTGCGTATGTCATTTTCGCTAGATGCCCGGTCACAACCAATTGCCTGTGCGACGCGTAGCACGTCTTCCTCGGTCTGGTTAACGCGCACGAAAAAGACCACCTTGATGTCAGCGCGCATGTTATCGCGGCAGATCAAGCCGTTTTTCGCCGTGCGATCCACTTCGATGCGCTTGACTGACACATCCATTTTTTCTAACTGCTGCAATACAGGAATGACTGTTATGCCATTGAAGCTCACCTTCGTGCCACCCGTACCTGATCGGATTAACGCGATTCCCCGTGAGGCTTTGCGATAGATCATCGCGAAGAGTATCGTGAATGCCAGAACTACGAACAAAACCAACGCGATGGTGAACACGACGGTCATGGGAGGGCCAGATAATGCTACAAAGAGCAGATTCGTTTGCATAATGTATTTTTCTATGGGGTATTGTTGGTTGATTTGACAGAGTAGATCATTTTTTCCGAATTGAGTGACACGATGATAACTTCATCACCCTTGTGCAGAGTCAAGCCTTCGTCAATGAGACGGGCATTCAAAAACATCGGACCATGTGCATCGGCCACTTCGACTTGGCCAAAGTTTTCGGTAAGTTCTTGGCTCCGGACCGTGCCAGTTCTGCCAATCACCGGTATCGGCTGATCTTTATCAAAACGTATCGCTCGGACCAGAGGCTTCAATGGGATTACAGTAAGCCTAGTAAAAATCAGCGCTGCGAGCAAAGCCCCACCCGTGAGAGCCCAAACGAACCACTCACCCGAAAATGGCAACAGCATCGAACCCAAAACCATGCCAGACCAAAAATAGATGCACAGCAATGACATCACAACCATGAAGGGAATTTCACTTGCGTTGACGAGTCGTAACATCGCCCCCGTGATATCAGAAACAAAGTGGCCTTCCCCCGAAGATGAACCATCGCCATCGCCTGCATCCCCCACATCACCATCAGTCAGTCCAAACAATCCGATGATCCAATAGAGCATGACCGGTATCAGCAACAAAGTTGCAGGTAATACCGTCGGGTTGGTAGCAGTTTGCCATAGCTCTTTCACAGGGCGCATTTCAGCGATTATTCTTCGCCAATGCCACTACAAAATCGCAAAACTTTTGGAATCGTGTTAGATCATGCGAATTCATTCACCGCGACGAACCATCGGCATGCCGAGCTACCCGTTGAATCGACTTGACACTGAATCGCTTCCGCAAACAACATGTCTCCGCAATGCCTTCGAACACTCCTGCTCTCGAAACCATCATCCAAGGGATACCTGTGTCCCCAGGCATCGCCATCGCACCGATTCATGTCACCGCCCGCGGATTTTCCGCACCCGAGGTGTATGAAGTCAGCGAGGCCAATCTACCCCAAGAGCATCAACGATTCGAAGACGCGGTCACCAGAGCTAAATCGGATTTGGCAGAAATACAAACCCGCCTCGCCGAGCTGTCGTCCGATGAAGAATCTCGCATTTTTGAAGCACACATCATGGTGCTTGAAGATAAGGCCTTACTCAAACGCGTGCATCATGCCATTGATGAACGCCAACAAAATGCCGAGTTTGCCTTCTATGCGGTCATGCAGAATTTCCTCGAAGCCATGCGCCGCATTCCCGATCCGTATCTTCGTGAACGCACTGCCGACATCGAGGACGTCTGTGAGCGTGTGCTCGATGCCTTCGAATCAAGCCTCACGAGAAAAAACATCCGCCCAGAAGATCGGCACATCCTCATCGCCTATGACCTGAATCCCTCAGACACGGCCACCATGGATCGCAGCCTAGTCCTCGGATTTGCCACGGAAATGGGCAGCGTCAACTCGCATACCGCGATCATTGCACGCTCGCTCGGCATCCCCGCCGTCGTCGGGCTCGAAGAGGCGATCATCGACATGACCGCGCTCACCCATGCGATCCTCGATGGCTACACCGGCAAGCTCATCCTCAATCCCACCGAGGCCACGCTGAATACCTACCGGATGATTGAGCAGAAAAAGCTCCGCGCGCGCACGGCCCTCGACTCCTTGCGCGATGCCGAATCCATCACCCGCGATGGTCGAAAAATCACGCTTTCCGCCAACATCGGGCTCCTCGAAGAATTGCCTGCGGTCAAAAAATCCGGAGCCACTGGCATCGGACTCTACCGCACAGAATTTCTGCTCCTCAACGAGGAACAGGACGAAATCCCCAACGAGCGTGAGCAAACAAACGCTTACACTCAGATCGCCAAAGCAGTCGCACCTCACCCTGTCATCATCCGGACCCTTGACTCCGGTGGTGATAAGTTACCCGCCGAGCCGCTCAGCGAGCCCGAACCAAATCCTTTCCTCGGCTGGCGCGGCATCCGCGTTTCGTTAGATCGACCCGAGATCTTCAAACCCCAGCTCCGCGCCGCCCTCCGCGCCTCTGCATTCGGCAAAGTCGCCCTGATGTTCCCACTCGTTTCCGGACTCAGTGAAGTCCGCCTCGCCAAGGAAATGCTGCGCATCTGCATGGATGAACTTCACAAGGAAAATGTCCCCTTTGATGAATCCATCCAAACTGGTGCGATGATCGAGGTGCCCTCTGCCGCCATGATCGCCGATGTGCTAGCCAAAGAAGTCGATTTCTTTTCCATCGGCACTAACGACCTGATCCAATACACCGTTGCCGTTGACCGGGTAAACCCCTACGTTGCTGATCTTTACAAGCCCACACATCCCGCCGTGATCCGCTTGATTCACCGCACTATCAATGCCGGTGCACAAGCAGGCATCTGGACTGGCGTCTGCGGCGAAATGGCTGGGGACATCAGACTCACCCCCTTGCTCATCGGTCTCGGCGTCGAGGAATTGTCGGTCGGTCCTCAACAGGTGCCCAGCATCCGCAAAGCCATTCGCTCACTATCACATGCCGAGTGTTCCTGCATGGCAGACGATGCACTCAAGGCCTCGCTCAGCGCAGACATCCTCAACCTGACCTCGACTCTCGCGAAAAAATATTACCCTGAGCTTTTCGAGTAATCAATCCGCACGTTCATCGCAACAACATGAAACCTAACATTTTTTTGAAAAAAATCATCACTGCAGGGCTCATCACGTTGCATCTCCCCACTCTGCTGTTAGGCCAGGACAAGCCCACCAAGCCAAAGGTGTCTGTACCTCCCGATGCTGAAGAGGCAGCCTACCCAGCGATCGAACGCTTCATCACCGTCATGGAAAAAATCCGGGCCGAGCACCCTGATGTGGACAAGCTCACTTATGATCGACTCGTGAATCATGCGCTCGAAGGCATGCTTTCTTCGTTAGATCCGCACTCCTCCTACATTCATCCGGAGATGGCTGCATTCATGAAAAGCGACAGCCAGCTTGATCCCGTCATCGCCTCGCTAGGCATCACCGTTAGCCTGCGCGATTCTGGTCCCTACATCAGTGAGGTCACTCCCTTCAGCCCCGCCGCCAAGGCCAAACTCGATGTCAATTCTTCCATCCTCCGCATCGGCGACCAAGATGCCAGCAGCATGACGTTTCCCACCTTGCTGGAACTCCTCCGCCGCCCCGCTGGCGAAATTTCACGCATCACTGTGAAAATGCCCACCGAACCCAAACCCAGTGATCTCTCCCTCACCCACGTTCAAGTTCTCGAAAAAGCCGTCACCCACGCGATCTTACTCAAAAAACATCCTGGCATCGGCTACATCCGTCTTGCCCAATTCACCGCAAGCTGTGCGGAAGAAATGGAAGCAGCCCTCGATGATCTCGAAGACCAAGGGATGAAACAACTCATCCTCGACCTCCGTGGCAATCCCGGCGGCGACCTCAATGCCACCGTCAAACTTCTCGGATTTTTTCTTCCCGCCAAGACTGCTGTCGTCACCGTGCGCACTCGCAATCCCGCCGATTGGGAAACACTAGCGACGCCCGAGAACCAACGCCGCAAGCGTGATTACCCCATCACCGTGCTCATCGACCGCATGTCCGCTTCCGCCTCCGAGCTCACCGCCGCCTGCCTGCAAGACTTGAAGCGCGCCACCATCGTCGGTGAGACCAGCTTCGGCAAAGGCTC
>CANHKJ010000047.1 GCA_947460915.1 Verrucomicrobiia bacterium | reverse complement strand
GTGAGCAGGAATGATGCTTACGCGTAGGCGAGTTTGCCTTTAGGTTCGGGGATGGGATCGTGGAGGGGTTGGGAGGTTTCGAGCCATTCGGCAATGACCATCTGGGCCTTGGCGACGGCTTCTTTGTAGGTGGCTCCGTCGGCCATACAGCCGGGAAGTTCGGGCACTTCGACGAGGAATGCTTTGTTGGTAGCTTCGCGTTTCGCGGAAGAGGGGGGAACTTTCATCGAGATAAATTTGCCTTGAGCTGCATTTCTTGTCAATGGAATCATTAGGGGGCATGATTTTTTTAGTGAATTCTCACTGACAAGCCTCACTCGTGCCGTCGTCTAACATCGCATCCAGAGAGCAGGCGTTTTGCTCTGCTTCAATGTATTGTTTGGAGGGGGTGGCCATGGTGCCGCGGGATTCTTTTTGCACGGCGATGGTGGCTTTACCGATGTAGCTGGCTTGGAGGTAGGGAGGGTAGGGATTTGCTGGTTTCATTGGGGAGTTAGTGTTTGTGAGCAGGAATGATGTTTACGCGTAGGCGAGTTTGCCTTTGGGTTCGGGGATGGGGCGGTTGAGGGATTGGGCTGTCTCGATCAACTCGGCAAGGACGATTTGGGCGTTGGCGACGGCTTCTTCGTAGGTTGCTCCGTCGGCCATGCAGCCGGGGAGTTCGGGGACTTCGACAAGGAATGAATTGTCTGCCTTGCTCCAGTAGATGATGAGTTCGTATCGCATGTCAGTCGATTTCTGGTTTGGATAAACCTGAAAAATTGTGGTGCCTTGATTTTGCATTTGGAGCGTTTTGTCAAAAAGGAAATCTCATCGCGCAGTGTCTGCTTGATGAGATCGTCATAGAGGCCGGCTTTGAGCATGTTTTCTTGTATTTCGTTAGATTTTTACCGTTCCCTTGCAGTTGGGGTAGAGCGTGCAGCCCCAGAAGGACTGCCCGGCATTCTTGCCGGTCTTAGCCGTGCGCAGGCTCATGAGACTGCCGCACACGGGACAGGGTGGCGGCTTGATTTTTTGTTGATCCGTCTGATCTGTCCGATTAGTCTGATCTTGTTTTCTTTTCTGCAAACGAGCGGTGGCAAGTTGCTCACTGTAGCCGCCTTCTTCGATGAAGGCGGCTTCCAAGGCCGCGATTTGGCGATCTAACAGAAAATTCGCTTGGTTGATGAGGCAGATGAGCGCGTTGGCGCGGACTGCGGGGTCTTGGTGGTCAAGCCACGGGGCGTAGAGTTGCCCGCGCTCTGCATCAGAAAGATCTGTCAGATTTGTCAGATGGGACGGATCAGTCTGATTTTTTTTGAAGTTGCTGGGAACAGCACGCACGGCTTGTGCCTCGGGGGCGTTCATGTCCCATTGATGGAGGCGGCGGTGCCGCAGGTAGTCTTCGTAGTCCAGTAGCAGTTCTTCTAGGCTTGCGCGAGCCACATTTACCAAACGGAGCTCCGTTTGCGAAGATGTGGCGGAGGCGCGACTGCCCTCAGCGATGTTTTGTCTGCCACTGCGCGCGGCCTGCAACATTTGGTCATTGGTGCGGGAGCGTGGGTCAAGAAATGCTTCACAAAACCAGTAAGTGGCATCGTAGATAATGGTGGACACTTGAAAACTGGCGGTGTCGCGGTAGCCACCACTTGGGCGTAATTTTTTCATGACTTGGGGGTAGTGGATCGGTCGGACTTGCCTGATCAGACCGATCTGTCTGATTCATGATTTCTCACTGACAAGCCTCACAAGTCCCGCCGTTCAACATGGCGTCGAGGGAGCAGGCGTTTTTCTCGGCTTCGGTGTATTGTTTGGGGGCGGTGGTGGTGGCTCCCATGGTGCCGCGGATTTCTTTTTGCACGCCGACGGTGGCTTTTTCGATGTTGCTGGCTTGGAGGGTGCGTAGGTAATACGTGGTTTTGAGGCCTTTGCTCCAGGCGCGGCGATACATGTGGCTGAGCACGCGGAAGTCGGGGTCTTTCAAGAATAGGTTCACGCTCTGGGCCTGGTCGATCCATTTTTGGCGGCGCGCTGCGGCATCGACGATGGCTTCGTGGCCGACGCCGAAGACGGTTTGGTGCTTGGCCTTGATGTCATCGGGGATGGTCTCGATGTCATCGAGCTCACCGTCGAAGTATTTCAGTTGATCAAGCATCTCGGGGCTCCACAGGCCGGCTTTTTTGAGGTCCTGGACGAGGTAGGAGTTGAGGATGATGAAGTCGCCGGAGAGGTTGCTCTTGACGTAGAGGTTCTTGTAGTTCGGCTCGATGCAGGGGGTGGTGCCCATGATGTTGCTGATGGTAGCGGTCGGCGCGATGGCGAGCACGTTGGAATTGCGCATGCCTTGGCGGGCGATTTTTTCGCGGACGTAGGTCCAGTCCATTTTGCCACCACGTGGGGTGTCGATTTTCACGCCGCGCTCTTGTTCGAGCAGGTCGATGGTGTCCTGTGGCAGCAGGCCGCGATCCCACTTGGAGCCCTTGTAGGTGGAGTAGGTGCCGCGCTCGCCGGCGAGGTCGGAGGAAGCACTATAGGCATAGTAGGCGATGGCTTCCATGAATTCGTCGTTGAACTCGATGGCTGCGGGTGCGCTGAAGGAGAGTCCTTTTTTGTAGAGGGCATTTTGTAGACCCATGACGCCGAGGCCGATGGGGCGGTGGCGGGAGTTCGCGGTCTTGGCGGCCTGGGTGGGGTAGAAGTTGATGTCGATGACACTATCGAGCGCACGGATGGCCACGGTGATGGTTTCCTTGAGCATGTCGTGATCGATGATGCCGTCCTCGCTGATGTGGGTATCGAGGATGACGGAGCCCAGGTTGCAGACGGCGGTTTCATCCTCGCTGGTGTTGAGGGTGATCTCGGTGCAGAGGTTGGAGGAGTGGATGACGCCGCAATGGTCTTGGGGCGAGCGGACGTTGCAGGGGTCCTTGAAGGTGATCCATGGGTGACCGGTCTCGAAAATCATCTTGAGCATGGATTTCCAGAGATCGATGGCGGGGAGCTCACGCGACCAGATTTTCCCGGTGGCGGCGAGGGCCTCGTATTCGGTGTAGCGTTGCTCGAAGGAGCGGCCGTAGAGGTCGTGGAGATCGGGCACTTCATTGGAGCGGAAAAGGGTCCAGTGTTGGCGTGCTTCCATGCGTTTCATGAACAGGTCGGGGATCCAGTTGGCGGTGTTCATGTCGTGGGTACGGCGGCGCTCGTCTCCGGTATTGACGCGGAGGTTGAGGAAGTCCTCGATGTCGTTGTGCCAGGTCTCGAGGTAGGCGCAGCCGGAGCCGCGGCGCTTGCCGCCTTGGTTGACGGCGACGAGTTGGTCGTTGTGGAGCTTCAGGAACGGGATGATGCCTTGGGACTCGCCGTTGGTGCCCTGGATGTAACCGCCGGTACCGCGGACTGCGGTCCACGATCCACCGAGGCCGCCGGCCCATTTCGAGAGGTAGGCATTTTCGGCAATGCCGCGCTGCATGATGGACTCGATGGAGTCATCGACCTTGTAGAGGTAGCAGGAGGAAAGCTGGCTGTGGAGGGTGCCGGAATTGAACAAGGTGGGTGTGGAGGAGCAGAAGCGGCGGCCTTTGTAGAGGTTGTAGAGGCGGATGACCCATTGCTCGCGGTTCTCGGGCTCGGTCTTGAAGAGGCCCATGGCGACGCGCATCCAGAAGAACTGGGGCGTCTCGAGGCGACGCTGCTTGGCCCCGGTCTTATCGACGATGAGGTAGCGGTCATACATGGTCTGGACGCCGAGGTAGTCGAAGTCGAGGTCGGCGCTGGGGTCGAGGGCATCGGCCAGGGTGTCGATGTTGAACTGGGCGAGCAGATCGGGATGGATGCGCTTGATGCTGACGCCGTGGGTGAGGTGGCGCTTGAAGGCATTGCGGTGAGCGGTTTTGATGCCGTTGATGCCATCGCGGGTGATGTCCCAATCGAGCACTTCCTCGTAGATGTAGGTGAGCAGGATGCGGCCGGCGAATTTCGCGAAGTCGGCATCTTTTTCGATCAGAGTGCGGGCATTGAGAATGATGGTCTGCTTGAGGTCGTTGGCGGAAATTTCCGATCCGATCGAGCGGCGGAGTTCGCGTTCGATTTCATTTTCCGTGAGGCAGAGGTCGAGGCCGATGGAGGCAAAGGTGATGCGTTTTTTGAGGTCAAGCCCATCCCAGAAGGCGGACTGACCATTGTCGCCGAGGACGACGACCATGGAATCTTGGTTCGGGTCCTCGGGAGCTTCTTCATGATCGATGCGGTAGCGAGCGCGCTCGAAGCGGTAGCCCATGTAGGCGCGCATGGCCTTGATGAAATTGAGGCGGCCGAGTTCTTCTTCGACCATGTCCTGGACGTCCTCGATGTGGACGAAGGCTTGTTCGCCGACGCGGACGCGCTCGGTGACGGCCTTGGCGACATCGTTGGCGGGATCGGCGGACTCACGAATCGAGAGGAATGCCTTGCGGACAGCGATTTCGATTTTGGTTTCGGACCAGGGGACGACGTTGCCATTGCGGCGGATGAGGCGGACGGGCATGGTTTGCGGAGCGGTGTTGACATCGACGTCGCCGCTGCGTTCATAGGAGCGACGGAAGGCGAGAGATTTCGCGACATCGTAGGCATCGTTCTCGACGAGGGCGCGCTCGATGAGCAGGTAGAGGTCGTTTTCGGAAAGGCGCAGGCGGCCACCGTCTTCGATGTTTTTCGTGAGAGACTTGGCGACATTGTGGGCCACGGCGGAAACGAAGGCGCGGTTGGCGTCGTTAAAGATGCCGTCCTGCTTGGTTTGGCGGGAGATGAGCAGGTCGGTGAGCGCGGAGCCAATGGTATCGGCGACTTGGGCTAGGGAGAACTGGGATTCGGTCGAGCCGGAGGTGACGGTGATCTCGGGATGGACAACATGGAATTCTTTGCCGAGAACATCCCGCCAGGCGAACTGGTTGTGGAGGATATCGGTACGATCCGTGATGACTTTTTTCAGGGCGAGGTCTTCTTCGAGTGTGAGATTGCGGTACATGGGGATAAAAGTGGTGAGAGTTAGGTAAGGGATTTTTGGGAGTGGGAGAGTAAAGTGGCTTCTTTTAACGACGGATTTAACGGATTAACGGATTTTTTGAAAGGATGGAGTGGGGTGGATGAGTTTTTACAGGTAGAGAGAAAATTTAACGACGGATTTAACGGATGATACGGATTTTTTGAGGGGTGAATTTTTATTTCCGATAGATGTTGGCGTGACGTTGGAAAGTGAGGGAGGCGGTTTTGAAGTTGAAGATGAGACCGACTTGGAGCTTGGTGATGGCCAGATAGCTTAGCAATTGAGCGACGTGAGTCTGGTGGATGGTATCGGCGACTTTTAGCTCGAGGATCACGCGTTCGTCGGCGACTAGGTCTGTAACTAATTTGCCAACGTAACGGCTACGGTAATGAACGGGATACTGCTTTTGCTGGGTAAAGGGAATCCCGAGTTCGCCCATTTCGATACAGAAAGCATTTTCGTAGATTTTTTCGTCTAGTCCGAGTCCTAATTCACGATGCACAGTCATGGCGGCACCGATCAATCTCTCGGTGAGTTCCATGTGGGGATGACTGTTATCTTTCATGCAAAAATCCGTAAATCCGTTTAATCCGTCGTTGTTTTTATTTTTACAGATCATCGTCGTCGATTTGACCGAGGGCGGAGGATTTTTGGTATTCGGTGACGCGACCTTCGAAGAAGTTTTGTTCTTTTTTGATGTCCATCATTTCGGCAAGCCAGGGGAAGGGGTTGCTGCAGCTTTCGTTGAGCGGGGCTAGGCCGCAGGAGACGAGACGACGGTCGGCGATGTAGTCGATGTAGGTCTCGAAGTCGGTGGCGTTGAGGCCGATGGAGGCCACGGGGAGGCAGTCGCGGATGAATTTTTTCTCGAGACGAATGCCCTCGGCCATGGTGGCGCGGAGGTCTTCGCGGAATTCCTCGGTCCAGATGTCGGGGTTTTCATCGACGAGGTCCATGAGCAAGTTGCGGAAGACTTCGATGTGGTTGGATTCATCGCGCAAGGTGTAGCGGAACATTTGGCCGATGCCTGGGAATTTGTTCTGGCGATAGAGCGAGAGGATCATGCCGAAGAGGCCGTAGAACTGGGTGCCTTCCATGACCTGGCCGAACATGAAAATGTTCTTGGCGAGGGCTTGCTTGTTGGCAGTGATGGTGAGGTCGATGTCGCGGCGCAGGGCGCGGCTGTTCGAGACGACGAAGTGGTTTTTCTCGGTGATGGTCGGGATGTCTTCGAACATCGCTTCGCACTCATGCGGGTTGAGGCCGAGGGAGGAAATCATGTAGACGAGAGAGTCGGCATGGATATTTTCCTCGTGGGCGTGGCGGCCGAGAACGAGCTTGAGCTCGGGGGCGGTGACGACCTCGCGGACGACGTGGAGCACGTTGTCACCGACGATGCCTTCGGCGGCGGAGAAATAACCGATGCCCATCTTGATGATCCAGCGCTCGACATCAGAGATCTCGTTAGAGCGCCATTGCTCGACGTCTTTTTGCATTGGGATGTCCTCGGGCTCCCAGTGGTTGTTTTTCATGGTTTTGTAGAGCTCGTAAGCCCAACCATACTTGAGAGGCAGGATATTGAAGAACATGGTTTCGCGGCCATTGATGACGCGTTTTGCGGCGAAAGCGGCCTCGGCCTTATCCTTGTCGAGAGTGAAAGTGCGAGCGCCGAGAGTGACTGTGGTGGTGGCAGAGGTGAGAACGGTGGACATGGGCGTGAGTGGAATAAAGGTGTTTATCGGGAAAGTGAATGATCTGTAAGCAATGTTTGTGCTAGAGTGCGAAATGTCGAACCTGCGCAGCGAAGACAAGATACGAAAAATGTTTTCTAGGTCAAAGGAATTTTGCTCATATGGTATCAACAAATTATTCACAATACAATATATAGTATGTTTTGCTGTGTATGCACTTTGTAAAGTGCTTACAAATCAAGCATTGAACGTGATCGAGGTGGATGCTCTTGGTGCTAATTTTTTTTTGCCTTAGTGCTCGATTACGGGGCGAGAGTAATTTTCTAAAAAATAATTGCGACTTTGCGGGGATTGCGCGAAAAATCGTTAGGTGAAGCGGGCAGATCGCGGTAGTTGCATTGCCCAAAGTTTTTATAAAAAATGAAAGGAGAACAAGTGTGACATGGCGATGAGCGGAATGTGCGCGATTTGTCGGGGGGATTTGGGCAAAAAAACAAGGCGCCGAGGGTGAGCTCGAGCGCCTTTGGAAGGTGAGGGGATATTGATGCGTTTTAGAATTTCCAGTTATGGGAATCAATCTCGCAGACGCATGCGGCGAGCAGCAAGATGCCGGCCTGGAGGTCTTTTTTGTTGGTGGACTCGATGGTTTGGTGGATGTGGCGGGTGGGGATCGAGACAGCACCGGCGATGGAACCACCGGGGACCATACGTTGGAGGTTGGCGGTATCGGTACCACCTGCGGCGAGGATTTCTGGTTGCCACTCGATCTTGTGCTTTTCGGCGGTTTTTTTCATGAACTCGATCATGCGGTAGTCGCAGATGACGGAGGAGTCCATGAGTTTGATGGCGACGCCTTTGCCGAGGGCGGTGCATTGTTCTTGTGGTGTGGAGCCGGGGACATCGTAGGCGATGGTGGTATCGAGGCCGAAGCTAAAGTCTGGCTGGACCGCGAGGGCGGCGGCTTGGGCACCACGGAGGCCGACTTCCTCTTGCACGGTGAAGCAGGCGTAGAAATCGAAGGCGGGCTTGCGCTTGGATTTTTTCAGTTCGCGCAATGCCTCGATGAGGAGGAATACCGAGGCGCGGTTGTCGAGTGATTTGACGTTGACGCAATCGCCGAGTTCGATGAGTGGGCTGTAACGCGTGACGCTGTCACCGACGGCGATGACCTTATCGAGCTCTTTTTTGGAGAGGCCGGTGTCGATGAAATAATCTTTGATTTGCGCGACGCGGTTGCGTTCATCGGGCTGCATGATGTGGATGGGCTTGCTGCCCATGACGCCCATGATGTCTTTTTTGCCGTGGATGATGACGCGCTGGGAGGTGAGAGTTTTCGGGTCAAATCCGCCGAGTGGATTGAAGCGCACGAAGCCCTTGTCATCGACATGAGTGACGATGAAGCCGATCTCGTCCATGTGGGCGGCGGCCATGATTTTTTTCTTGGATGATTTCCCTTTTTTGAGAGCGATGACATTGCCCATGTTATCGACGGAAATTTCATCGGCCAGGTCCTTAATTTCGGCGAGGACGAGTTTGCGAATTTCTTTTTCGAAGCCTGGGGCACCGGGTGCCTCGCAGCAACGCGCGAGTAAAGCTGTATTGATTGGCATGGCAGGAGTATAGAGCAGCGCAGAGCCATGTCGAGGGGAAAAGGAATGGAGTGTGGGGCTGAATATGCGATTTTTGCGCAATTTGCTTGATTTTTCTGAGGAGAGAGCTAGTTTGTGCTCGGTATAGCTAACGGGGGCGTTCTGGTTTCGACGGGATGTTTGACGCGCTGACTGCACGTGGAGGTTGATCGGTTGGCCTCCTAAATAGCCGATCAAAAAAAATAAATGCAGACTCTAACGAGCTCGCACTTGCTGCTTAATTGACGGCAACGTCTGAACCCTGACGCCTGTTAGGGGGGAAGGCGACACTTAACAGGCTGGGCATGAAGTCGGGGGACCGGATGGATTGCTGAGAAACTACAGGTCTCTAGGGTCACGACGCTGCATGCGAGCCGCAGGATTCCGAAATACCGATCGCATGCTAAACGTGTAGATGTCTTTGCGAATGGCGTTCCGGACAGGGGTTCGACTCCCCTCGCCTCCACCAGCCTAGGCCCAGGCTGTCGCCAGACAGTCTGGGCCTAGGCTGGTGCCGCGCCGTAGAGAAACGGAGGCGGGCTACTCCAAGCGGCCCCGGGACTCCGGCTCGGCGAGCCAGCTTTGTCATTAGAAAACTTTCGCTCATATGTTCTCATTTGATCTACAACGATTGTTCTCTGCTGTCGCCAGGCAGCTCGGACGTAGGCTGGTGCGGCCCCAGGACTCCGGCGCGGCGAGCCAGCTTTGTTGAAAATATTGTTAG
This sequence comes from Verrucomicrobiia bacterium, assembly GCA_947460915.1. GTDB lineage: Bacteria > Verrucomicrobiota > Verrucomicrobiia > Verrucomicrobiales > Akkermansiaceae > UBA956. The sequence goes on along the minus strand of CANHKJ010000047.1, from coordinate 6,679 downwards.
CAACTCACTATGCACTACACTTATGTCCTGCAATGCATCGAGGATCACAGTCGGCATTACATTGGTTCTACTGATGATCTCAAACGCAGATTGGAAGAGCATAACTCGGGGAAGTGTCCTCATACTTCCAAATACAAACCTTGGCGGATTAAGTCGTATTTTGCGTTTACAGACAAACTGATCGCCACTCGATTCGAAAGATACTTGAAATCTGGCTCGGGGCGTGAATTCGCGCGTCGGCATTTTGAGCTGCAATCGGACGGTGACTAAATTTCGAATGCTTGCACTTTATTTTAAGCACATCTCCATGTGCCACTCCCAAACTCGTGATATCAACATTGCTTTTTTCTGGGGTTTTCCCATAGTCGGCGGGTGAAGAATTTTCGGAAGAAACCGCAGGGGCGTGAGGATGGGGCACGGGAGAATCGACATGTGCGCTCGCTGTCTAGTGAGGCAGAAGCGATTCCGGCGCGCAATGAGGATGATGTGTGGGATGTGATTGCGGAGTCGAAAACGCCGGCGTTGGTGTTGATTCTCGATTGCATTCAGGATGTGCACAATCTGGGTGCGATCCTGCGCACGGCGGATGGCGCAGGGGTGACGGCGGTAGTCGCCCCGAAGGACAAAGCGGCATCGATCACAGAGACGGTGCGGCGTGTTTCCACGGGCGCGGCGGATTGGGTGCCGTTTTTTCAGGTGACAAATCTGGCGCGTTTTATGGAGAAGCTCAAGGAGGTGGGCGTGTGGATTGTAGGGACCTCGGATCGCTGTGATAAGACTTTGTATCAAATGGATTTGAAAGGCCCGATCGCGATTGTGATGGGCGCGGAAGGCAAGGGGATGCGTCGTTTGACGGAGGAAAATTGCGACTTTTTGTGCAAACTACCGATGGCAGGCAAGGTTGAGTGCTTGAATGTCTCGGTGGCGACAGGTGTGTGTCTGTATGAGGCGGTGCGCCAGCGCAAGGAATCATGAGGGAGCCGGTGCTGATTTTGTCTGATTTGCACCTGGGGCATAAGGGTTCCCTGGTTGATGATGTATCGGCGCTACGACCATTGATCGAAGGCGCGGGCACGCTGTTGCTGAATGGCGATACGTGGCAAGAATTGGCGCGAGAATTTCGTGCGGAGGGGGAACGTTTGTGGACCGAACTGCAGCAAATGTGCGCGCAGATGGGCATCGATGTGATGGCGCTGCCGGGGAATCATGATCCCGGAAATGGTGACTGTGGCTATGTGGAGTTGGCGGGTGGAAAAATCGTGATCACGCACGGAGATTGTGTGTTCGCGGAAGGGGCGCCGTGGAGTCGAATGGCCATCGCCAAGCATAAGGAGTGGATGGCCTTGTGGACGCAGCGCCCGACGGAAACGATCGATCAACGACTGGCCTTGGGGCGAGAGTTGGCGCGCATGTTGGTGGCGCCGAGTCATGGTCGCAGTCAGAATCTTTTCTTACGAGCTTGGGATGCCTTGATGCCTCCGGGGCGAGCATTGCGCATGGTGCTGTCATGGGCGACGATGGTGTCGGAGACAAGGAAATTTTTTCATCGCTACTTCCCTGCGGCCGAGGTGATGATATGCGGGCATTTCCATCGCGCTGGAATTTGGGATGAAAAGGAGGGGCTGGTGATCAACACTGGATCATTTATGCCACCTGGAGCAGCGTATTGGTGTGAGTGGACCGCGGGAAATCTCCGCGTAGGAAAGATCGAGCGCCAAAAGAATGAGTGGCAGCGTGGGGAAGTGATGGGCATTTGGTCCCTATGATTCGTTGACTACTAGGGATATCGTAGCATTTCGCAACTGAATCGGCGTAGTGGCTGATCTTCCCGCCTTTTCTCGCGAATTCTCCCTTGACGGATAGACATTTTCTCGGTGAAGTAATCGCGTTCGTTAAGAACTACGAAATATGAAAGCATTGTCCTTCGACCCCACCACCCGACGTTTTCTCGCCTCGCGCAAGCCAACGATTTTTCTTTCAGCGATCCTTTGCTGCGCTCCGCTGATGACTCAGGCGCAAATGGTGGACTTCGAGGGCAAGAATATCACCAATGTGGAGATTAAGTATCGTGGAACGAAGACTGTTGATGAAGCCGCCATCCGCAGCTTCCTCAGCACACGAGCAGGGCAAGCCTATAGCACTGAAAAGCTCGATGCCGATATCAAAAAACTTTATGAGTCCGGCAAAGTGGACGATGTGCGTTGGCTTGCGGAGCCAGTGGGCGATGGCGTGAAGTTGATCGCCGAAGTAGCGACTCGCCCTGCAATGACAGGCGTCGGATTCGTCGGGAATTCTATTTTTAGCGACAAAAAACTCGCTTCCGAATCGAAGCTCAAGGCGGGTGGTCCTTTGAGTGATGAGGAAATTCTCAATGCTCGCCGCAACATCGAGGCCTACTACCAAGGTTACGGCTATCCTGATGTATCGGTTACGCATCGCATGCAGCCGGGCGATGGCGGTGCCTCGTTGATTTTTCTCATCGATGAGGGTATGAAAAACGAAGTGCGCAATATCCGCTTTGAGGGCAATGCGAACATCACGTCGAAGGATCTCGAAAAGGTGATGAAGACCAAAGAAAAAGGGATATTCTCGATCATCACCAAGTCGGGTCGCGTCGAGGGCAATCAGCTCGATGAAGACATGGAAGAAATTCTTGATTACTATCGAAACAAAGGCTTCCTACGCGTATCGAGCTCCGGCATTCAGCGTGTGCCCACGGGCGATGGCAAGATGGATCTCGTCGTGCCGATCAATGAAGGTGCTCGCTACACGGTGAATGGTGTCGGTTTCGGCAAGATGAGCGTTTTTCAACCCGAGGAACTTTATCCAGCTTTGACTCTCGTCGGCGGCGATCCTTATTCGGCCAAAAAAATGCGCGCTGACATTGAGATGATCCGCAGCTACTATGGATCTCGTGGATATGCTGATGCTACCGTGGTACCTGACCTCGACAATGCTTCGGGCGACACGGTGCAAATCACCTACCGCATCACGGAGGGCAACCGCTTCCGTGTGGGCCGTGTGAACATTTCCGGCAACACCAAGTCCAAAGATAAGGTCATCCGCCGTGAGGTGCCGCTTAAGCCGGGCGATTGGTTCAACTCGGTGGACGTAGATACAACGCGTACTCGTCTGAAAAACCTGAACTATTTCAATGATGCGCAAGTCAGCGCCTCACCAGGTGGCGGCGGCTATCGTGACCTGAATATTTTGGTTGATGAGAAAAAGACCGGTTCGCTGAGTTTCGGCGTTGGCTTCAGCTCGATCGATAACCTCGTTGGCTATGTCACTGTTGAGCAAACCAATTTTGATCTATTCAACCCTTGGCGCTTTACGGGTGGTGGTCAGCGTTTCACCGCAAGTGTGCGCGCTGGTCAAGAACGACGCGACTTCAGCATGTCCTTAGTGGAGCCATGGTTCATGGATCGCCAGCTCTCGCTGGGCGGTGAGTTGTTCTACCGCAACGCTTTGTATTTTAGCGATTACTACGACCAGCTCAACATGGGCGCCTCTGTTTTCTTACGCAAGCCACTCGGTGAAAAGGCTTACCTCAAGGGGGAATATCGCTTTGAACGCATCGAGCTTGATGCCGATGATGACAATCTTCCTAATACCGCAGACGATTACTTCGCGGGCCTCGATGACGAGTATATGCGTAGTTCTTTTGGTCTGAATTATGTCTATGATAGCCGTGATAGCAATCAGACGCCACGTGAAGGACACAAGGTGGATCTTGGCGTGAACTACGCGGGCCTCGGCGGTGATGTAAACACGGTTACTTTCTCGGCATCGGGGCAGAAATACTGGAACCTTGCGTGGGATACCATTCTTTCCGTGAACGGTGAAATTGGCATGGTGGATAGCACCAACGATGACGATGTGCCGATCTTTGATCGCCAGTTCCTCGGTGGTGCTCGGACACTACGCGGCTTTGAATTCCGCGATGTTGGTCCACGTGATGCAGCCTCGAAAGAAGTGATCGGTGGTAGCAGCATGGGCTGGCTCTCGGTGGAATACACGGTGCCGCTCTTCGAGCAAGTGCGCGGCGCGGCCTTCTATGATGCGGGTTTTGTCAATGTGGATTCGTTTGATTTCAATCCTTCCGATATCTACAGCGATGCAGGTGTGGGTCTGCGCTTGAATTTGCCCTTTGGTCCGCTGGCATTTGACTACGCTGTGCCAATCGCTTCTCCTGATGAAGAGGCAGATCAAGGTGGTCAGTTCAACTTCTACCTCGATTACAAATTCTAAGCAACGAGCTGCTGCCACGATGCCTGATGTGATCATCGTCTCCATGAGCGGCAGGGAAATTCTTTCATACCTCGATGACGTGGCTCGGCTGCGCATCGAGGTTTTTCGTGATTATCCGTATTTGTATGCGGGATCGCTGGAGTATGAACAAGAGTATCTGCAAAGCTATGCTGCTTGTGATGAGAGTATTTTTGTCTTGGCGCTGGCGGGAGGTGATGTCGTGGGTGCTTCCACTGGGTTACCGATGCTTGCGGCAGACGAGGCGTTTCAGCGAGCATATCGGCAACGCGGCGATAATCTGAGTGAGATCTTTTATTTGGGAGAATCGGTGTTGTTGCCCAAGCATCGCGGATGCGGCATAGGACACGCGTTTTTTGACGAGCGAGAAAAACAGGCGCGTCATTGCGGGGCGACACTGGCGACGTTTTGTTCGGTGATTCGATCTGCAGATCATCCATGCAAACCGGAGGGGTATCGGCCGCACGATGTTTTCTGGAAAAAGCGTGGCTACGAGCCGAATGGCTTGCGTGCGCAGTTGGCGTGGGAGCAAGTCGATGCCATCGGAGAGGTAGAGAACGAGTTGGTGTTTTGGAGTCGATCGCTTTGATGTGGAAAATGATTTTTCCCAAGCTCTCGGAGCATTTTGACCAGTGGTTCATTTTTTTCAAGTACCGCGCAATTACTGCTTGCCTCACGTGAACGCGCCATGGTAATTGGTTGATCCACACAAAGAAACGTCTCTTGTTTAAGAAGAAACGTTTCTTGAGTCGCAACCCAAAAAACACATGAAAAAGAACCTACCTCGATGGATCGGGAGCAGTGTACCGAAATGCCTAGCGGCATGGATGGTGCTTGCCTCAGCATCGCTTCATGGCCAGAGCATTAGCAATGCGAGCTTTGAAGCGAACACATTTACCAGTTTTCCCGGCTATGCTTCGGGAAATGGCGGAGTGATTACGGATTGGACCCTGTCCAACAACACTCGGATTGGATTGAATCCAGGAGGCGGCACGCCCTTTGCTAACAACGGCACAATTCCTACTGGCTCCAATGTGGCATTCCTTCAAGCGGGCTCATCCGGAGCTGCGACAATGAGCCAGACAGTGACAGGCTTGACGATTGGCACGAAATACCACGTGGAATTTCGTGTCAATGCAAGGAACCCGAACGCTCCTTTTTTGCAGTTTTCCACCGATGCGGGCGAACCTGCTGTGTCGGCCCAAGTGACGCCAGTCGGTGGCGCAGAACCCTACAAGTATGTTGGTTTTGATTTCACCGCAACTGCGACTAGTCATGTGATCAACATCGCCAACACGATTACGGGTGGTGACCATACCTTGTTAGTCGATGATGTGACGATCACCACTTCCACAGGTGCTTGGTCTTTTGGGCCATGGCAAGATGACGCGACCTCTGGCGTTGATTCGGCATACCTTTACACCCACGCAGTGAATTTTGCTTCGAGTGCCGCTGCCAACATCAATGGCGTGCCCTTCATCCCGCGCGAGTTTAACATTGCAGGACGATTTTCTGCCACCGGACTGGATGTCGGATTTGGCAATCGTACCCCGAACAATGTAACGGGCAACAGCGCTGGGTTAGCTAAAGATTTTCGTTACAACGGCAATACGGGCATCACGTTAGATAACCTCAAACCGAATACGCAGTATGTGTTCACGGTGTACGGCATCGGCTTCGATGTTTCTGATCCACGTGCCGCAACGTTCAGCAGCAATCTTACGACCGAAAAATTTACCGCAAACTTGAATCAATACGGTCAGGGCAATGGCATGCGTGTGAATTACACCTACACCACGGATGCACTCGGTTCTCCGGTGACGATCAATTATCCCGCGACAGGTGCAGGCACTTTCCACACGAGTGGATTCAGCAATCGTGAGGCCGCGGTAAACGCCACACCATCGCCCTGGTCCACAGTGGCTTGGTCAGACGATGCCACATCGGGTATTGATGGCAGCTATGTTTACACCCACGCATATAATTTCGGTAATGCCTCTGGTGCTAACGTCAACGGCATCAACTTTACTGGCATCGCTGGAGCAAATCCATCAGTTGCCAACTACACAACTGTGCTGGGTACCGTATACAACAATGACGTGAACAACATTACGGGATTCGGCGCGGCACTGGCGAAAGATTTCGTCTATGGCGGATTCCCTGAAGTGCACAATCTGACAGGACTCACCCCCGGGAAAAATTACGTCTTCACCTTGTATTCCGTGGGTTGGGAAGCAGCTGGAAATCGCTTTGGAGCGCTCGTAGGCGGTAAGGGCGATGGCATTACCGCGATCGATCAAGATCAGTTCGGCGACAACAATGGCATCCGCATCGAGTATCGCTACACCGCAGATTCGACGGGAGCCTTAAAGGTGACGAGTTCGGAAATTCAAAACGCGGGTCAGGCTGC
>CANHKJ010000046.1 GCA_947460915.1 Verrucomicrobiia bacterium | reverse complement strand
AGGCACTGCTACCATTAATACCAATGGCAACAATGTTACCTTCGCCAACGCGATCAACGGCGATGGAGCATTGACTAAAACGGGAGACGGGACATTGACATTAGCGGGTGTCAACGGATTCCTTGGGAATCTAACAATAACCCAAGGCGCGGTGAAATTGGGCAATGGTGCAGCCACGGGTGAAGTCGTAGCAGAGATCATCAACAACAGCGTGTTGCAGTTGGATCTCCTCGACAGCACACCTGCAGATGTCACAGTATTTAACACCATTTCGGGAACGGGAAGTTTGCAACATCTCGGGACTGGGACAACAGCGCTCAATGGTGCTAACACTTTCACGGGTGACACGATAATTGCAACAGGTGGTACCTTGAAGCTGGCTAACAATCTTGCGCTGCAAAACAGCACGCTTCAGTATCCCACGGCAGGTGGATCATTGAGTTTCGGTCCTCTTACGAATGCTACGATCGGCAATTTGACTGGATCGAAAAATCTTGCTCTCGACAATGCCGCTGAAATTCCTGGAGCCGTAGCATTGACCATTGGAGGAAATAACACTTCTACTACGTATTCGGGTATTCTCAGCGGTGCTGGTTCCCTCACGAAAACGGGAACGGGAGTCCTTACTTTGTCGGGATTGAATACTTATGCGGGAGCAACTGCGGTGAATAACAACGGGCAGATGATTCTCGATGCGACTGCTGGTATCGCAAGCTCTGCTCTGACGGTATCGCAAAATGCGACGTTTACAGTTGATGGTGGTAACGTTGCTATTTCGGGAGCCACGACGGTCACGAATGCAGGCACGACAGCACCGAAGTTGATCGTGAATTCGGGAACAGCTGCGTTCACGGGTGGACTCTTTGGTACGGGAAACCAAAATAGTGCTTATCTCATCGCATTGAATGGCGGCACGGTATCAGCTGGTAATGTCACGTTGGGTCGCACCAACCAAGGCCTCACGGCAGAGCCAACAACTGGATCTACGACGCAAGGTCTATATGTGAATGGCGCTGCATTCACAATTACGGGTGATATCATTTCTGCGAATACCAATTCATCGATCAACATACGCATGGATTCAGGTTCGATTACCGTAGGTGGTGTCACAACGATTGGTCTCAACAACGGCGGGCGCTGGTCGGTCATGGATGTGGCTGGCGGTGATTTTCAATCGACGAATGCCGCAACGGGTGTAGTCCTTGGAAGTAATTTCGCAGGTCATGCCGCCTTCTTGGTTCGTAATGCAGGCAAGGCCACCGTGCAGCGAATTCAGATGGGGCAAACCATTCCCGGTGTCGATCCGGCTCCTGCCACTCCCGTAGCGGGAACTCATTTGGTTCATGTATCGAATGGTGGACAATTGTGCATCGGCACAGGTGGAATCGTTGACGGCAGCACTGCGAATGCCGCTACGGTAAAAATCACCAATGGCAATCTCAGCGCCTGCGGTACTTGGTCCACTGATGTCCCTGTCATTCTCACTGGCGGTTGTATCATTCAAGCAGAGGATGCAACGGCAACTTCTTATGACATTTCGCTCGCGGGCTCAGTCAGCGGCACAGGTTCGGTCGAGAAAACTGGTGCAGGAAAAGTCACCATGGGAGATAACCAATACTCTGGAAATACGACAGTCACTGCTGGCACCTTATCGCTCGGTGTGGCTACCTTACATGATGAGTCCACCGTGGATCTCGCTACAGGCTCAGTGCTGGAACTCACTCACAGTGCCACAGACGATGTGAAGGAATTGATCATCGGCGGAATCACTAAGGCTCCAGGCATCTACAATGCAGCCAATAGTGGTGGCGCAATCACTGGCACGGGTTCGATCCGAGTCTTAGCACAGGGCTACGACGCCTTCGCCATCGCCTCTGGTTTGACTGTAGGTGTCAATGATGGCAAAATGGCTGATCCCGACAATGATGGAGTATCCAATCAACTTGAATACATCTTGGGTGGAAATCCATTGACTTCAGATGCCTCGATCTTACCCCAACAGACAGTTTCCGGTGGGAACCTAACTTTGACTTTCAAACGTAGCGATCTATCAGAAAGTGATACCGTAGTGAAAGTGCAAGTTACCACGGATTTGCAAACTTGGCCGACAGAGCTTGCGATCGGCGCAACTTCCGCTGCGTCAGCTTCAGGAGTGACAGTCGTAGAAGATAGCCCGAATGCCGAATTGGATACCATCACTGTGGTGATTCCCGTGGGCTCGGACGGCAAGAAATTTGTGCGAGTTCATTCGACGATGGCTCAATAATCCTTGAGCGCTTATACTCATATTCAACAAACGGGACAGGACCTACCTGTCCCGTTTTTAATCGTGATTCGATACCTATCAAAACCGTTAAAAATTCCCAAACAGATCCATTTGCGGCGGATTGGGATCGGGCATGGATTGATTGCTTCGCGTGTTTTTGGCCTTGGGGCCTTCTTTTTTCGCATCGGGGCGCGAGGAGTGGAGTTCTAAGTGACTCAAAATTGCCTTGGCGCGATCGATCACGGGCTGGGGCAAGCCGGCGAGGCGAGCCACTTGAATACCGTAGGATTTGTCGGCGGAACCGGGGAGAATTTTGCGAAGGAAAATGATCTCATCGTTCCACTCGCGCACGGCAACATTGAAGTTGGCTACGGCTTCTCGTGTGCTGGTGAGGTCAGTCAACTCGTGGTAGTGCGTAGCAAACAGTGTACGGCAACGAGTGAGGTCGTGCAGGTGCTCCGCAACGGCCCAGGCAATGGAGAGTCCATCAAAGGTGGCGGTGCCACGGCCGATTTCATCGAGAATGACGAGGGATAAATCCGTGGCATTGTTGAGAATGAGCGCAGTTTCATTCATCTCGACCATGAAGGTGGATTGTCCGCGTGAGATGTCATCAGAGGCGCCGACGCGGCAAAAGATACGATCTACTATGCCTATCGTAGCAGATTCGGCCGGCACGAAGGCACCGATTTGTGCCATCAGGGTGATGAGCGCGACTTGGCGAATGTAGGTAGATTTACCCGCCATATTCGGCCCCGTGATAATGTGCAGCAAGGAATCGCTGGGATCAATCGCAGTGTCATTCGGCACAAAAGTTTCACCGACGAGGGTTTGTTCGAGCACGGGATGGCGACCGTTGACGATGTGCAAATGGCGTGATTGTTCCAGCTGCGGGCGGACGTGGCGGAAACGTTGCGCGGTTTCGGCAAGCGAGCACAAGACATCGAGCGTGGCAATGGCGACGGCTGTTTGTTGGAGTGCGTCGAGGTGGGTGCTGATGTGGCTACGGAGTTGGAGAAACAGTTCGTATTCGAGTTGCTTGGAGCGTTCCTCGGAGCCAAGCACCTTGCTTTCCATTTCCTTGAGCGCAGGGGTGATGTAGCGCTCGGCATTGGCGAGGGTTTGCTTGCGGGTGTAGTCATCAGGCACCTTGGCCAGCTGGGAGCTGGTGATCTCAATAAAGTAACCGAAGACGTTGTTGAATTTGATTTTCAGCGAGTCGATGCCCGTGCGTGCGCGTTCGGACTCTTGGAGTCGAGCGATGAAGCCTTTGCCATCGCGCGAGATGCTGCGGAGTTCATCGAGCTCGGGGGAGAACCCATCGCGGATGATGCCGCCGTCCTTGAGTGCGGCAGGAGGTTCTTCGGCGAGAGCTTGCGAGAACATCTGGCTGAGTTCCGTGAAATCGTGCAGTTGCTCACAGATGAGTTGTTTTTGCGAGGCAGCAAGCTGCAGGGCTTCGAGGTCTTCTTTGAGCGCGGGAATTTGCTCTAACGAAATGGACAGAGATTGCAGATCGCGAGCATTGCCAGCGCCCTGAGCGAGGCGGCTGGTGGTACGCTCGATGTCACGGATGCCGCGCATGGCGTCGCGAAATTTCGAGAGCAAAAACGGCTCGGCGATGAGTGCTGCAATGAAATCTTGGCGCTGTACGAGCAAGGCGAGATCGCGCGAAGGATGGAGAATCCACTCGCGCAGGAGCCGGGCACCCATCGGCGTGTGGGTGCGATCCATGACGCCGAGTAGAGTGTGCTCGCGACCGGACCGAGCTTCTATGAGGTCAAGGTTGCGTTGCGATGCGGCATCGATCAACATCACATCGAGCGACTCGCGGACGCGCATAGAGCGAAGATGCGAACAGTTGCGTCGCAGTTGGTGAATGAGGTAGTGAATAGCGGCACCAGCGGCACCGATGGCAGATAGCAATCCCGAGCAGCCAAAACCATCGAGCGATTGCACTCCGAAGTGATCTAATAGCAGTGGCTGGGCTTGTCCGGGCAAAAAGGTGTAGCCATCGTAGGCAAGAGCGTTAGCAAGGGCACCGAAGGCGGCGGTTTGATCTTCGGGGATGAGGAGCTCGGAGGGTGTGAGGCGATTCAGCTCATCTTCGAGCTGCGCGCGATCAGGATACTCGGCCACAGTAAACTCGCCAGTGGAGTGATCGATGCAGGCGAGGCCGAATTTTTTCCCATGCTGATAGACAGCTGCGAGGTAGTTGGGTCGCTGATTGTCGAGTAGGTTGAGGTCATCGATCGATCCCGCGGTGAGGATGCGTGAAATTTCGCGCTCTACAAGCTTACCAGGCTTGGGATCTGAAGTTTGCTCGGCGATGGCGACGCGTTTTCCGGCCTTGAGGAGGCGGGCGATGTAGGATTCTGCAGCGTGCCAAGGGATGCCACACATCGGCACAAGATGGCGTTTGGTGAGTGCGACATTGAGGATGGGTGCGGCGGTTTTTGCATCCTCGAAAAACATTTCGTAGAAATCGCCAAGCCGGTAGAGCAGGATGATGTCTGCGGGCAAACTTCGCCGTATGGCCTGGTATTGGGCCATCATCGGGGTTAACTCACTTCCACTCATGCGCGGGAGTTTTACGAGAGGATGAGGACGATGGGAATCAGAAAGGTGATTTTTGTGCTGATTTTTTTGCGTTGCTTTTCTTTTTCGATTGCTTGCCAAACAAGTCGAAGCGTGTAGCATGACTACGTTCCGCTTATGAATTCCCTTACTGATCAACTTCACCTAAGCCAGAAAATGGTCCAATTGTTGGACGCGGTTGGCTGTGGGGAGGTCGCAGATCTGGCGGGCCGAGAGGCAGGTGAATTGCATGCTGCGCTTCTAGTGGCAAATGAACGCTTGCAACTGCATAGCGCCATCCCTACTGCTGAAAAAATAGCCTCATGGATCAATGAAGCGCGTGAAATGCAAGAGGTAGAGCAGGCGGATCCTGAAGCGTTGGTGAATTTTGAATACGACCCTGATGTCTTAGAGATGATTGCAGCATCGCCCATGGCGGCGCCAGTCTCGGGAAAATCACTCGCGGCAAAAGGAGTGCCTGTGAGCGCGATCCCTGAGGCCATTTTGCTAACAGCAGCGCGTGGCGATATCGCTATTCGTGCTACAGTGAAGAAAATGGAGAAGTCCAATGATACGGCAAAACGCGCTACTACCGCATCTTCTAACAGCAGCCACGTCAACCAGATTTCTTTTGCCAAACGGAAAAAAGAAGAGGTAAACTTGAAGCGCGTTCGTTCCACTGCGGAGTTTCTTGATCCAAATATAGAAAATGCCTTCGTTGAGGATAAGTCAAAGGCGGAAGATCGTTTGCGCCTTTTGCGCGCAGCATTGCCTGAGACCAATCGCGGAGTGGATCCGAATTCGCGACGCTACATTCGCGGTGTATTGCACTCTCACCCGAGGTCTGTGTATTGGGGTGCATGGTTCACCATTGCTTGCCATTTTTTTATTCCCGCGGGCATTCTCGCAGCAGTCGCACTGCTTCTCAAAGACAACGAGGTCCTCTCCTTCGCTTGGGTTCCTCCATGGTTTCTCGCATTTCCATTAGGTGTTTTTCTTTTCGGATTTCTATATCTCACAATTAGCTACGCGGCCTCTTGTCGCATTTGTGGTCAGCGCTGTTTTGTCCCGAAAAATTGCCTAAAAAACCGCAAAGCTCACCACGTTCGGCTTCTGGGCTATGTGTTATCAGTGGCATTGCACATCATTTTATTCCGTTGGTTTCGTTGCACATTTTGCGGCACGCCCGTGCGTTTGAAGCAATGAACTATCTCATCGCATTCCTCTTGTTGACACTTGGACTTCGTGCATCAGAATTGCGCGTTGCTACGTTTAACACATCGATGTTTCGCGATCATGCATGCGAGTTAATCCAGGACTGCACATCTCCGAAAAACTCGCAATTTCTTGCCATCGCTCGCATCATTCGTCAGATCGATGCCGATGTCATCTTGCTCAACGAATTCGATTACGATCACAAAGAAGGAGCCGCGCAGGCTTTTTTGAAAAACTACTTACCAGATCTCTATCCGCATCACTTTTCTGCGCCAGTTAATACAGGTGTGCCGAGCGGTTTTGATCTCAATGGCGATGGCGATGCCAATGACCCCGAAGACTCTTTTGGCTACGGCAAGCACCCTGGCCAATATGGCATGCTGTTGCTTTCCAAGTCGCCGATTTTGCGTCAGGATGTGCGCACATTTCAGAAATTTCTTTGGAAAGATCTGCCTTCCCATGTCATGCCCGCCGCTCATTATCCGGAAGCAGCGCGCGATCAAATTCGCTTGTCTTCCAAAAGCCACTGGGATGTACCGATCGAGCATGGCGATGCGGTGATTCATTTTCTCTGCTCGCATCCTACGCCACCGTCGTTCGATGACGGGCGGTCCCTCGATCTCGCGGCACCCAAGCCAGTCGATTGGAATGGTCGGCGCAATGCCGATGAGATCCGCTTTTGGGCTGAATACATTAAGTCTAGCGACGCGCCGTGGCTTCGCGACGATCAAGGGAAAATCGGTGGTCTCGGTACCGACAAGCGCTTTGTGATCCTTGGCGACCTCAACGCCGACCCTGATGATGGTGACTCACTTTCACCATCGATATCGTCATTACTTGATCATCCCCTTGTCATGAAATGCCCTGCTCCTATCAGCGATGGAGCCTTGCTACACGTTAAGAAAAGCATGCAAAATCGCGATCAGAAAACGGCACACTTTCATTTGCGTTGCGACTACGCGCTACCCTCGCAATTGGGATTTTCCTACAAAAAGTCCGCCGTGCACTGGCCCACTGATGACCCAGCTGTGGAGAAAGCCAGCGACCATCGCCTCGTCTGGATCGACCTTACGATCACACCCTGAACTACCGTCTGATCATGCCGTGGAAAATCATCACCCTCTTCGCCCTCATCCCTGTAGCCGCATACTGGATCTCGCGTTATTTTTTCTATCAGAAAAACAAAGAGCTTCACGGAAAAATCGATTGCCGCATGACGACCCAAGACCTCGCGCAAAAAATTTCCTTCACCGGAAAAATCCCCCGCCTACGCAAAAACAAACGCACTGCGATGGCGCTCGCGGATGTTCTGTTAGACGCCGCTTACGAAGAGCTGAAGGCCTCTCACAAATCACTCGTCGCCATCCGCCGCCGTGCTGATACCTTCGCCCAAATCGTCGCTCCTTTCGCGATCATGATCGCTGTATTCGCAATGTGCGTCGGCCGTCCTGCATCCATCTGCATCGCATGCGCCATGCTGGCCAATGCACTCGTTGCGGTCATGAAATTCACCTCGCGCGGTGTCGCCAAGCACGCCGCTGAGCACGCGGTGAACCTGCTGCGCAAAGCCCGCATTCCTCGCAAGGAGGATGAGGGAAGCATCGAGTCATGCCTCCGTGCTCTCACATGGAAATGATTTTTCCTCGCATGACAAAAATAAATCGTAGCTGTAAATACGCGAACAAATCAATCGTTTCGGCAGCAAAAAACGCAATTTCACTGAAAGAATCAGAAAAACTCTGCATTCTTGCCGTCTCCCCGATTGACATTTTCCCGCGCTAACGTCAAACTAGCCTCCGCGAACGTGGAGAAAGTCTTTCTCCTCACTCATCCTCTAACCAAAAATCCATTCCCGTGTTTTCCAACGAAGACTATCTCCTTCAATTGCTCACCGAAGCTGGCTTGGTGAGCGACTCTACCATTGCTGCCGCTCGTTCCTCGAGTGGTTCATCCTCTGTGATTGAAAAACTGGTTCAGTCCGGACAAATCAGCCAAGAAGATGTCGCCGGCATCCTTGCCTCTAGCAATGCCCTCGAGTATTTCGACCTCGCCAATGCGACCATCTCTCCCGACATCGCCAACTCGATCACCGATGAAGTCGCACGCCGCTATAAGGCAATTCCAGTCTATGATGATGGCTATGCGCTCACGCTCGCGATTGCCGATCCGTTTGACTTTGAGGTCCTGGATGCCTTGCCTCACGTTCTTTCCCGCGAGGTGAATTTTGTGGTTTCCACGCCCGAGTCCATCCAAGCGATGCTCAAGGCATTTTACGGAGCGACCGATATCTCCAACAATCCCGGCGATGACTCCATCGAAGACGGCGATGCTGATGCGCCGATCATCAAACTCGTCATCAATATGCTCGTTGAGGCCTTTAATCATCGCGCATCCGACATTCACATCGAGCCACTGGAAACCAGCGTTCGCGTTCGTTACCGCGTTGATGGCAAGCTCATCGAAGTGGCAAATCACCCGAAAAAGCTGCTACCCGCTATCATCGCACGTCTCAAGGTGATGAGCACCAGCATGAGCATCGCCGAGAAGCGGATGCCACAAGACGGACGGATTCAGATCAAAGTTGGCGGCAAAGAAGTCGACCTGCGGGTTTCCTCGGTTCCTTCCAACCACGGCGAATCGATCGTCATGCGTATTCTTGACAAATCCGGCTTGGTTCTCGGCCTACCCGAACTCGGTTTCTTCTCGGACGACCAAAGCACCTTCGAGCGACTGCTCGCTCTTCCCGATGGTATTTTGCTGGTTACTGGTCCTACCGGTTCTGGTAAAACCACCACGCTTTATGGCTGCTTGAACGTCATCAACCGTCCGGACAAGAAAATCATCACCGTAGAAGACCCCGTCGAGTATGAAATGGCCGGCATCAACCAGGTGATGGTGAAAACCGACATTGGTATGACGTTCTCAAACGCTCTGCGCGCCATGCTCCGTCAAGCTCCAAACATCATCATGATCGGAGAGATTCGTGACGCCGAGACCGCCAACATCGCGATCAACGCCTCCCTTACGGGTCACTTGGTGTTCTCCACGCTCCACACCAACGATGCACCCTCCGCTGTAGCTCGTCTCGCCGATATCGGCATCAAACGTTTCCTCATCGCTTCCGCCGTGCGCGCCGTGCTCGCCCAACGTCTGGTGCGGAAACTTTGCCCCAATTGCAAAGTGGAAATGCCACTTAGTGATAAGGAGCTCCGCGCCTTACGTCTGGATGCCAGCCGCATGGCAGACGCCACCATCTTTGGCCCTGCCGCTTGCGAAAAATGCCGCAAAAAAGGCTATCGTGGCCGAATGGGCATCTTCGAGATCTTCGAGATCGACGACGAAGTGCGCCACCTCATCAACGCCGATCTTTCCTCCTCGCAGCTCCGCAAACGCGCGCGCGAAATGGGCATGCGCTCGATGCGTGAGGACGGCATCCGCAAGGTTCTCGCCGGTCTCACCACGGCGCAAGAAGTCATCCACGTCACCATGGCCGACTTCGATTGATCCTCATCCACTTTCTCCTTCTCACCTCGTAAAAAAACTCTTACATCATGGACAACCAACAGGTTCTCGACCTCTTCATCAACCGCGGCATGATCGATCATGCTCTCGCAGCCGATATCATTGCGGAAATCGATCACAGCGGTAAGGAAATCGGTGAAATTCTCGCCGACTACCAAGTCATCAATCACCGCAATGACATCTGGCCGATGGTCGCACAGGAGCTGTCCACGGAAATGGTTGATCTTACCAACTGGACTCCACCTGAAGAAATTCTCGCCCTAATCCCCGCTGGCATGGCTCGCCTGCATGGCGCGCTACCCGTGAATTTTACCAACGAGGGACTTTTCATCTGCTTGGTCGATCCGCTCAACCCACAAACCGTTGAAGACCTGCGCTTCGCACTTGGTCGTGAAATCCACCTGCTCATTGCGCCTGATTATGTGGTCGAAGATCGCATCAGCGAGTACTACGGTGGCGATGGCAAGGCGATGGAAGACATCCTCAGCCAACTCGAATTTGGCGGCGGTGACTTAAATGCCGCCGACCTCGAGGCCGAGGCAAATTCAGCTCCTATCATTCGCTACGTGGACTTGGTTCTCTACCAAGCGATCAAGGAAAAAGCCTCCGACATTCACTTTGAGCCCTTCGAGAAAGAATTCAAAATCCGTTACCGGATCGATGGTGCTCTCTATGAAATGGCTCCACCACCGGTGCACCTCGCCCTACCGATCATTTCTCGCGTGAAGGTTATGTCGAACATGAACATCGCCGAGCGCCGCGTCCCGCAAGACGGGCGGATCGTTAAGCAATTCGGCGAAAAACAAGTGGACATGCGGGTTTCATCGCTGCCCACTCAATACGGCGAGTCAGTCGTATTGCGGATTCTCGACCGCTCCTCGGTCAATCTTTCGCTCGAAAACCTCGGTCTGCCGCCGCACATTTATGAGTATATCGGTGAGACCATCGAGAAGCCTAACGGCATTTTCATTGTTACTGGTCCTACTGGTGCTGGTAAAACAACAACGCTCTATGCCGCGCTGCGACGCATCAATACGATCGATTCCAAGCTGCTCACTGCAGAAGACCCCGTCGAGTATGACATCGATGGCATCATCCAGATTCCTACCCAAGAGTCCATCGGACTCGACTTCCCTCGCATTCTTCGTGCCTTCCTGCGTCAAGACCCAGACCGGATCATGATCGGAGAGATGCGTGACATTGAGACTGCGCAGATCGCCATTCAAGCCGCTCTCACAGGTCACTTAGTGCTCTCCACCCTGCACACCAACGATGCTCCAGGCGCCGTCACTCGTCTCATCGATATGGGCTGCGAACCTTTCCTCGTCGCCGCCTCGCTCGAAGGCGTGCTCGCTCAGCGTTTGGTGCGAACCATTTGCAAGGAATGCAAATCACCTTACGAACCAAACGAAGCAATTCTCACCCAACTCGGCGTTTCGTCGCACGAAATTGGCGACAAGAGTTTCTACACTGGCCGCGGTTGTGATGCTTGCGGGCAATCGGGCTACAAAGGTCGTCAAGGTCTCTACGAGCTTCTCGACATCACCGATCCGATTCGCGATCTCATCATCGAGCGTGCACCCTCGGTCGTCATCAAGCAAAAAGCC
The DNA here is from genome assembly GCA_947460915.1 of Verrucomicrobiia bacterium. Lineage (GTDB taxonomy): Bacteria > Verrucomicrobiota > Verrucomicrobiia > Verrucomicrobiales > Akkermansiaceae > UBA956. The sequence continues at coordinate 4,662 of CANHKJ010000046.1, read as the reverse complement.
GTCGAGCTCGGCATGCAAACTCTCCGCGAGGATGGTCTGCGCAACATCTACCTCGGCAATACCACCATTGAGGAAGTGCTCAAATATACATAATATGTAAATGCTTTGCATCACATTCGACGAAATATTTTTCCTCTATGTAAAATAGTCATCGCCATCCACCCATTTTTTGTAGTAAATCATCCCTGTAACTTCATAAACATAAACCCGTCCCAATAGTCCCATGCCGAATTTCCAATACAATGCAATGGATGCCAAAGGAGAGCTTACCTCCGGCACAGTCGACGCCCCGAATGAATCGGAAGCTCTTGCCAAGCTCCGCGCAAGCGGCCTCTACCCTACGCAAATCGCAGAGGCTGGCAAAGGTGCCAAAAAAGGCGCTACCAAGAAAGGTAAAGCCGCACCCAAGGCCAAAACTGGTGGCCGCATCAAGCCGAAAAATTTGATGATTTTCACGCGCCAATTGGCCACACTAATCGACTCAGGTCTGCCCTTGCTCCGCGGTCTGACCGTGCTTGGCAAACAAGAGCCGAATCCTGTTCTGCGCACCACGATTTCCGCCCTCGGCGAGTCGGTACAAGGTGGTTCTACCTTTTCCGAGTCTCTCGCACAACATCCACGCATTTTCAACAAACTTTATGTCAACATGGTGAAAGCCGGTGAGCTGGGTGGTGTGTTGGAAGTCGTTCTCAATCGTTTGGCCGAGTACCAAGAAAAGGCGCACAAGTTGAAAAACAAAATTGTGTCCGCCATGGTTTATCCGGTGATCGTGATGTTCATCGCCGTGTCGATCTTGCTATTCCTGATGGTATTCATCGTGCCGAAGTTCAAAGATATGTTCTCGGAAATGGGCGATCAAGAATTGCCGATGATCTCACAGGTTGTCTTCGGTTTTTCCGATTTCCTCATTACCTCAAACGTCTGGATCATTCCAAACGTCGTCTGGATTTTGCTAGCTGGCGTCATTTTCTACCTATCGTTTGCCGCATGGGGCCGCACGCCGAAAGGTCGTAACTTTGTTGACGCTCTCAAGCTCAAGCTGCCAATCTTCGGCGACATCCAGCGCAAGTCCGCCGTATCGCGTTTCTCACGCACACTCGGAACCTTGGTCACCTCGGGCGTGCCGATTCTTCAGGCTCTGAACATTACGAAGGAAACCGCAGGTAATGTGGTCATCTCACACGCCATCGGCCAAGTGCACGAGGCGGTCAAAGAGGGTGAATCGATCGTAACTCCGCTCCAAGCCTCGGGTGTGTTCCCGAACATGGTCATCTCGATGGTGGACGTGGGTGAAGAAACTGGTCAGTTGCCCGAAATGCTTCTGAAAGTCGCCGACGTTTACGATGACGAAGTTGACAATGCCGTAACTGCGCTTACCAGTATCTTGGAGCCAATCATGATCGTATTCTTGGCGCTCGTCGTCGGTTCGGTTGTGTTCGCGCTCTTCTTGCCACTGATCAAGATCATCAACACCATGGGCAACCAATAAGGTTGTCTCGATCCTCCCCCCACCAATAAACCCCACGATCATCATGAAAAAGTCCACCCGTTCCTTCGCAAAATCAGCTACAGCTAAAGGCTTCACCTTGATGGAGCTGATGGTTGTCGTCGCCATCATCGTTGTGCTCGCCAGCCTTACCGTTGGTGGCCTCAGCGCCATGCAGCGCAATCAAGCCAAGAGCAAATGTACCACACAAATCAAGTTGCTGGAAAATGCGCTCGAAGACTACAAAAGCGACATGGGGAGTTATCCAGTGCGCATTGCTGGGGATAATACCGGTTCCAATTCGCTCTATCGCGCCTTGTTTTTTGAAGGCTATGATTACAAGAAGCGCAAGGGCGACAGTGGCACCGCCCCCACCGTTGTGGATGGCACTGCGATTAGAATTTACCTCGCGGAACTGGATCCTACCAGCACCAAGCAAGGATGGTCCAGCACGCCAGGTGGATCAGGCAATCCGGCAAATCCGATTGGTGAAAATAACACCATTCTCGATCCTTGGGGCTTCAGCTACAACTACCTGCCTGCAATCGATGCAAACGGTAACGAGGATATTGAATGCAACAATCCCGACTTCGATCTCTGGTCAAATGGTCCCGATGGTCAAAAGGGTAGCTCTGACACCGATAAGTTCGCTGGTGACAACCTCACCAACTGGAAGTAACAGGAGCGCGGATCTTCTATCCGCCCCCGTCAACCACAGCCAATCGCCCGCCCTCATCCGGCGGGCGTTTTGCTTTCTTAGTGAAGCGGCCTAAAGATCTGCGATCCCATTCATTGTTTCATCGATCACCCAATCCATCATGGCATCGTTTGGCTCACAAGGAATGCTCTCGCAAACAAAGGCAGAAAATGTTACACCGTAGCAAGGTGGGCGAGGATTGATAAAGCGCGTCAAGTAGCGGTCGTAGTAGCCTTTCCCTTTGCCGAGTCGATGCCCCGCCCTTGTGAAGGCCAGCCCCGGACATAGTAGGAGATCGATTTCCGCAGGTGCGCAAATTTGCGCTTCCGCTCGCGGCTCGAGGATGCCCCATGTTCCTGCGTTGAGTTCATCAATGTTCGCAATCGGATGAAATTCCATCACGCCCTCGCGAATACAGGGAAAAACAAAACGGCGCTCAGGCATCAGTGCCACTAAGGGGAGCAGATCTGGCTCGCGGGGCATGGCGGCAAAAAGAGCGATGCTGCGCAACTCAGGACGCGTGCTCAGCCATTCTTGTAGATTCTGCACTAGCCGCGCCGACATTGCTCCTTCGTCACCCAATGGCAAGTTCCGGATGTGTTGACGAAGTTGTTTTTTGGCAAGATGGATGTCTGGATTTGGCACTTGAAAAATTCTGATTTCGACAGATGCTAGGGCGCATGATGCGCGTGTGGCAAGTGGTGATTGGCTTTATTTTTTGCGGACTGGGCTGCAGTCTCGCTGCGGAGGGTGATGGTGCGAAATTTGCCTACAAGGCTCCTGTAGTTGGCCCCGGATTATTTTCTGACGAGCTCGGGATGATGGACAAGGAGCGCGAGGAATACGCCCTCAACATCGCCAATTACGTCGGGAATCGCATCGCAGAATCAAAGGGATCAGCGGAATCATTGGCACAAGGTCGCCGCTTGATCGCCCTATCACTGCATCTGTCACCGCGCAATCGCAAGGCGGTGGTGATGAATTTCCAACTCGAAAAAGGAATCCTGCCACAGATCGTCGATGGCGATTACAGCGCCGAAGTGCTCGCACGCTTGCTGCTCACCCGTGGCCAGTTGTTGCTGAAACAAGCCAACGAGCAAGATCAATTGCTAGGCCGTTGCTTCGTGGAGGTTGCCGCGGAAATGGATCCACGCAATGAGGATGCCGTTTATGCTTCCGAATTGTTGCGTCTCGACAACAAAAAGATCTCCTGGCAATTGCTAACGGACGTCAACATCGAGGGCGGCACTGAGGAAACAAAATCCAACAAAAAACCATGAGCATCATTACCAAACGCGGCGACGAGGGACAAACGGATCTCCTTTTTAGCAAACGCATCGCAAAAACCTCCATTCGCATTGAGGCGCTTGGATCTGTCGATGAGCTCAATGCTGCTCTAGGGCTGGCGAGGGTATCCGGCATGCAAGATGATCTAGTGCCGATCATTGATCGCGTGCAGGAAAAATTGGTCGCAGCCATGGGACAACTCGCGACCTTGCCCGGAGATGCAAGTCGTTACACCTATGCCGCCATTACCGAGGCTGATGTGGTCTGGATCGAGGAAACCGCAACATCACTGGAAGCCCGCGGCGTGCGCTTCACTGGATGGGCTCGCCCTGGAGCTGAAGGTGCCATTGGCGCTGCAGCGCTCGATCTCGCCCGTTCTGTCTCACGCCGTGCAGAACGCCACGCTTGGGTGCTCCATGAGAGTGATGGTGGGGTAAGTGAGTCTGTGTTGCTTTTTCTCAATCGCATCTCCGATCTCCTCTGGATCATGGCCCGCGTGGAAAGCACTCCAAATGATGCGTCAGATCGGACGCCAAAATCGCCATGAACTAGGTTTTTGCCTTTAATCCTTGCATCGCACCGATGCGGGGACTAGTTTTTTCGCGCCACGCACATGAGAGCCATTTTAGCACTTGAAGACGGTCGCACATTCGAAGGAGATTCCTTCGGTGCTGCTGGAACGACGACCGGAGAGATTTGTTTTAACACCTCGATGACAGGATATCAGGAGGTAATCACCGACCCTTCGTATCGTGGCCAAATTGTTACCATGACCTATCCGGAGATCGGAAATTACGGCATCAATGAGCTCGACGGCGAGTCCGCTGGCCCGCACATCCGTGGTTTTGTCATCGGCCAACTTTGCCCCGCTCCTTCCAACTGGCGTGCTACGAAGTCGCTGGCTGATTATTTTTCCGAACACGGCGTGCTTGGCATCGAGGACATCGATACCCGCGCACTGACCAAGCATCTGCGCTCACGCGGAGCCATGCGCGCTTGCCTTACCACCGAACTCAGTGTGGCCGAAGCGATCGAAACCGCGAAAAATGCTCCTTCGATGGAAGGTATGGACTACGTCAAAGAAGTTTCCACACCGGAGTCGTATCTGTGGACGGCGGAGTCGCGCGACTGGACCATTCCGAATGCCTGCACGGGTCAGGAAAGCAACTACTTGCCGCTGCCTGAGGCTCGT
>CANHKJ010000045.1 GCA_947460915.1 Verrucomicrobiia bacterium | reverse complement strand
CCCATTTCCAAGCGCAGACTGTCACGCGATCCGAGTCCGCATGGTTTGGCTCCTGCGGCGACAAAAGCCTTGAGCCAAGCGGAACCACTTGAGGCGGGGCTGAAAAACTCAAATCCATCCTCGCCGGTGTATCCCGTGCGGCAAACCACAAGTTCTTCGCCTTGATGAGTGAAACGCAGGATGCCATTGCGCGGCGGAATTGTTTGCTCAGGGAAAAGCGCGGTAAAGGTCGCGACAGCAGTGGGGCCTTGTACTGCCATGCCAGCCCATAAATCGCTTTCGTTCGCGAGGGCGATGTCCTCGGGTTGATGTCGGGCAAGCCAGAAAAAATCTTGTTCGATGCGCGATGCATTCACCACAAGGAAAAAAGCATCCGCAGCCTCGCGGTAGATGATGAGATCATCGATCACGCCGCCTTTTTCGTTGAGTAGAAAACTGTATTGCCCGTCACCCGGTTGCAGCAGGGCAACGTTGTTGGCAAGCATACGATTGAGCCAGACCTCGGCACCAGCGCCGCGCACAATGATCTGCCCCATGTGTGAAATGTCAAAAACACCGACTTTTTCGCGGACCGCAGCATGCTCATCCAGGATCGATGTGTACTGCACAGGCATGAACCAACCACCGAAAGGCACCATTTTTGCACCCAGCTCGATGTGTACTGATTCGAGCGGCGTGTGAAGTAAATTGTCTGACATTTCGACGCAGAAAATGACAGATGCATCGTGCTTGTCAACCCCCAAGCTCTGCGCTAGAAAATTTCGCATGGCACAATGGCAGAATCCTCGCAAAAATTACAACTGGCTCGCATTCCCGAGCTTGTTGCGCTTCATGATGCTACTGAGTGTGCTCTCTTACGCGCTCTCATGGGTGAATCCAAGTATCACGCAGATGCTCGATTTTAATCGAGAAAAAATTCTTACTGGTGAAGTCTGGCGATTGATTACCTTTCCGTTCATACCAGAAAGAGTTGGTGGACTGAGCGTATGGAGCATTATTTTTCTTTACTGTATGATCATGACTTCGTTTTTGATCAGCGATTCGTTAGAAAATTGTTGGGGTATCCTCAAGACATCAGTTTTCGTTTATGTAACGTGGATTTTGTTAATCATTGGAGGAATGCTCGTGCCGGGCACCATGTGGAATGGTCTGGTAATTGCATCAGTAGCGTTCTGCGTATTTGGCACTTATTACCCGCGTTACGAATTCCGCTTGTTTTTCATCCTCCCAGTGCAGGTTGGGTTTCTCGCCGCTCTCACGGGAGCTTATCTCGTTTATGACTCTGTCACAAGTCTGCAGGGACTAGCCACAAGTGGAGCTGGCGTGCTTGCCTACTTGATGTTTGTTGGCCCTGACATTCTTCGTGGAAAAGTGCAATCGATCAAGCAAATCGGCCGACGCCACACTTTCAAAAAACGCACGCTACGTGAGACGGCGAGTTTTAATTGCTGTGCGATGTGCGGTGCCACCGAACTGAGCCACCCCGATGCAGAATTCCGCATCGCTGCCGATGGCAAAGAATACTGCCAAGAGCATTTACCGAAGGATGGTTGAGGCACCATACGTTCTATAAGAACGTGCCGCTAAGGCATTTGATAATACCCTTGAACTTGGCACACTCTCTGCCAGCATGAGCGGCTGATGAATGCGATTGTGAAACGAAGCGCAGGAGTGTTATTACCAGCGTTTTCCCCGCGGAGAGAAGGTGATTTGGGCATTGGTGACACGCGTGCGATGAGCGAGTGGATGCATTGGGCCGCCGCACACAAGGTCGGATTTTTGCAGTTGCTGCCCATCAATGAAACGGGCTCGGATGACAGTCCCTACAATGCGATTTCATCGGTGGCCTTGGAACCGCTGTACTTGACGATGGAAGATGTGCCGGGCTTGAGCGCGGAGGAACTGGACACAGCGCGAGCGAAACTAGGAAACGAAGTGATCGGCGATCGACTCGTGCACTACGCCACCGTGCGAACGATGAAACGCACGCTGTTAGAGATTGCCTATGCGCATTTTCCCCAATCGGCCTCGGTAGCTGAAAAACAAGAGTTCGAGAATTTTCAACGCGAGGAAGCTGCCTGGTTGCAAGACTACACCCTATTTCGTTGGTTGATGGATCGTGCTCGCGGCAGTGAGGCGTGGGATATCTGGCCCAAGGATTTTTCCGATCCTGAGCGCGCCCGCAATTACTGGCAAAGCCAACGCATCAAGCAAGGCGATGCCGTGGTACACGAGCGAACTTTTTATGCTTGGGTGCAATGGCTGTGCTTCCGCCAATGGCGCGCGCTGCGTGCTCTCGGCGATGAACTCGGCGTAAAACTGATGGGCGACATCCCAATCGGCATCTCCTACTACTCGGCCGATGTGTTTTTTCAGCTCGAAAATTTCGACCTTGAGTGGTGTGGTGGCGCGCCTCCCGAAACCATGTTCAAGCATGACCGCTTCATTCAGCAATGGGGCCAAAACTGGGGCATCCCGGTGTATCGATGGAACGAAATGGCGGAGCAAGACTACCCGTGGTGGAAACAACGCATCGCGAAGCTAACAGAAATTTTTTCGATGTTTCGCATCGATCACATTCTTGGATTTTATCGCATCTATGCCTTCCCGTGGCGGCCCCAACGCAATCTCGAATTTCTCGATCTCAGCCCCGAACAAGCCGCTGCCAAAACCGGCGGGCGTCTCCCCCAATGGGCCTGGCGACCTGATGATACCGAGGAAAACAAGCGCGCGAACTGTGCGGATGGTGATCACCGACTGCGAGCCATTCTCGAAGCCGCAGGCGATTGCGAAGTCATTGGCGAGGATCTCGGCTGCGTGCCTGAATACGTGCGCCCGCATCTGGAATCATTGGGTATTGCTGGCTTCCGCATTCCGCATTGGGACTCACGTGATAGTCATGTGATCCTCGGCGAGGAACTCCCTGAGTGCTCGTTTGCCACCTACGCGACACATGATCACGACACCATGGCCGCGCTGTGGGAAGGATTTCGCGCAGCGGCTGCTGGGGAAATCGAGCCCGAAGACATCGAGGGCGGAAAATGGAACCTCCGGATGATGGGCGAGTTTTCCGGCATCGCCGAGGCCGAGGTCGAGATGCCACTCTACTCTCACGAAGTCCAGTGGCACCTGATCGAGGCCTTGTTGCAATCGCGCTCACGCTATGCCGCGATCATGATCACGGATCTCTACGGCATGACTGACCGCTACAACATGCCCGGTACGATAGGCGGCGAAAACTGGCGTTTTCGACTGCCCTTCAGCCTCGATGACTGCGAAAAAGACGTCACTCTCGTCGCCGAAGCGGTCAAATTGCGCAAAATCATCCTCAAGGCAAACCGTTGAGCATCAATGAGTGAATTCTGCACTGAAAAACAAAGCAGAAAATGGCAAATTGGATGCTTGCGTTTCCTGTAGGAAAGTTCTTATGCTCTGCCGCGTGAGCAAACGAGTACGGCTGAAAGAGGTAGCGGAACGCGCAGGAGTCGCGGTCAATACGGCATCGACAATCTTGAATCGCCGTCCGAATTCTTGGGCATCCAAGGAAACCGAAGCGCGTGTTTTTGCTGCTGCTGCTGAAATGGGCTATCGTCCCAACAAAACTGCTCGCGCCCTGCGCTCTGGTCGCTTTCACGCCATCGGGCTCATCATCCAAGACGTCACCAACCCGTTTTTCTGCACCATAGCCGATGAACTTGAAGCCGCAGTCGAGGAACGTGGTTATGATTTGCTTGTCGAAAACTGCCGATCTTCTCAGGTGCGAGAGAAGCACTTGCTGGCCGAGCTTTCCGATCTAGAAGTCGATGGCTCCGTGCTGTGGCTAAGTAACAACGAAACCTTTCGCGAGGAACTCGGGCAGATGTTTCAACAAGGCCGAAACGTCGTGGCGCTGGGCAATGGCGTTCCAGAGACGCCGATGCCAGTCGATGCTGTTCTCAGTGATTTCACTCAGGGATTGCAAGATGCCGTCGAAGATCTGTGCCGCCGTGGCCACAAGCGATTCGCATTCTTGAGCGCTCATGCCGAGGGAACCTACGATGGATCGCGCTCGCAACTTTTCCAACAAATGCTCGCCAAAGCAGGCATCCCCGCCAGTGACGTGCACTTGCTTCAGACCGGGCATCGCATCGACCAAGCCTTCGAGACATTTCGCAAATTTCTCGGCGACTGCGGAAAAAATCACCCTACAGCTCTCGTCGCCATGAATGACATTGCCGCGCTGGCCTGCATGCGCGCCGCTACAGAAGTCGGGCTCTCCGTGCCAAAAGATCTATCAATTGTGGGAGTCGATGACATCCCGCTTTGCGGATACTTGCCGATTACCTTGAGCTCAATTCGTCAACGCTACAAAATGATCACCAAGGCCGCTGCCGATTTGCTAATTCAGCGCATCGAAAACCCTGATGACCCCTCTCTGAGCGAACCTCGCCAAATTGTTTTCCCGACGATATACACACCTCGAGAAAGTGTCAGCAAGGTCTAAACCTTCACAACCTCTTCCCCCCTATTTCTAGATGCCCAATCAACGTAAACATAGCCGCTGTAAGGAAGCTTTCAAAAGCATCTCAGTCCTGCTGCTCTCATTTCTCGTAACCTTTGCCGCAGGAGCAGTAGGAGCCCTCGCTTCCATATCTGCGCAAAAAACCTATACCATGATCCAGCAACCGAGCTGGGCTCCACCGGCATGGATTTTCGGCCCCGTATGGACTTCACTCTATGTGCTGATGGCACTCGCAGCGTGGTTGGTATGGCGTCAGCGAGAACGCATGCGCATTGATATCGCGCTAATCGTTTATATCGTGCACCTCATCGTACAAGCGATCTGGAGCTGGCTGTTTTTCGGCATTGGCCGAGCTGATCTAGCCATGCTCGATATCATCATTCTCGGCACGATGATCGCCTGGCTAACTTTTGTCTTTTGGCGAGTCGATCGCCTTGCCGGAATTTTTTTCACACCGTACTTGCTCTGGGTTACCTTCGCAGCAATCCTAAATGCCACCCTGTGGTATCTAAACGGCGGAAAATTACCCATGCAAATGCAACCATGAACGCTACATGACCTTACCGATACAGGTCATCCAATCACAACCGACCTGATTCAAACGCTTGCGCATGCATTGTGAATAACTTGGGAAAAAGTTATCAACTACTCATTTTGATACTTCACATATCCCCAAAAAACTAAACTACTCAACGATCTCGACTAAAGGTTTTCGTAGGGAAATCGGTGATTTTTTAAGATTTGTAAATAGTTTAGAGCAGTTTGAAAACACGGAAAACCATTGACAATAAAGCGCTTATTGGCAAATTGCTTTCGCCGTTATGTTTTTGCGTAAAAAATTCGCACTGTCGCAGAGCGATGGCTAGATCAGACGAAAAAAAATCCCAATAGCAGAAATTTGATTCCACATGAACCATGTGAATAACTCGTGAAGAACCTCGGAAATGCAGTGCGCTAAAGCTTTTTCAAATCTTTTTGAACAAATTGTTTGGTCAATGCGTCCTATATCCCGTAACAATCGTTCCGCCACCATGATCCGAGCCATCGCACCATTCGCACTTGTCTTGATTTCCATCTCCGGGCTTCACGCGCAGCCAACAGCCACCGCGAAACCGACGACCACCGTCGCAGTAACGCAAGATCGAGACAAAGCGATTTACGATTGGCAAAAGCGCCACACCGAAGTGATCGAACTCGGCAAAAAAGGCACAGTCGATGTCGTTATGCTCGGTGACTCGATTCTTCACTATTGGGCGGGCGAGCCAAAGGCCCCGATCGTGCGAGGTCAAGACTCATGGGATGAATTGTTCCAAGGCAAAACCGTAGCCAATCTCGGCTTTGGCTGGGATCGGGTCGAAAACGTTTTGTGGCGCGTCCAAAATGGCGAACTCACGGAACTAAAGCCAAAAATCGTCGTATTGATGATCGGCACCAACAATCTCGAATGGAACAACGCCAAAGACATCCGCATCGGCATCCAGGCCCTTTGCACTGCCATACACACTGCCGCTCCTGAGGCTCAATTGCACGTGCTCGGCGTGCTCCCACGCACTCTACAAGAAAAACTGTTAGCCAAGCCGCATGAGGTCAATGCGCAACTGCACCATCATCTATCAGGAAAAGACAAGGTACACTTTCATGATCTCAGCGAGGCCTTTCTCGATGCCGAGGGCCAACTCCAAAGCAAACTTTTCAGCGATGGCCTGCACCCCAATCAGCAGGGCTACTCCCTACTGGCCAAATCACTGCGCCAAGTCATCACACGCTGAGATTCTCCAGAGATCAGACGTAAGGCTTGACCAGCGCCGCAATCCTGCGAAAAACAAAGCCCGACATGGCAAGCACGCGTAACATTGGCATCATCGCAGGAAACGGAGTCTACCCTTCCACTTTCGCACGGGCTGCTCGTGCTCAAGAAATCCTACTCGAGCTGCACGTCGCAGCTTTTCAAAACGAAACGGATGAGGCCCAACTTCATGGATTGATCGATTCCCTCGAATGGATGCGCGTCGGACAATTGGGCAAAGTGATTCGCTACTTCAAGGAGCGCAACTGCACCGAGGCGATCATGGTCGGTCAAATTTCGCCCAAGAACCTCTTCGATCTGCGTCCCGATTTTCGATTGCTTTTCATGCTGGCCAAAGTCAAGGAACGCAATGCCGAGAGCCTCTTTGGTGCCGTAGCCGCAGAGCTGGAAAAAGACGGCATCACCCTGCTGCGGGCGGATACCTTCATGAGCGATCTACTCGCGCCAGAAGGTCACATTTTCGGCCCCAAACTCAAATCACGCGCGTGGGATGATGTGCACTTTGGCCAAAAAATCGCCAAAGAAAGCTCACGTCTGGACATCGGCCAAACCGTGCTGGTTCGTCACGGCACCGTGCTCGCCGTGGAGGCCTTTGAAGGCACCAATGCCTGCATCAAACGCGGTGGCGAACTCGGCCGCGGCAAAGCCGTTACCATGGTCAAAGTCAGCAAGCCGAACCAAGACATGCGCTTCGACATCCCCGTCATCGGTGCCCAAACCATCCGCACCTGCGCCGAGGCCGGAGTCTCCGTCATCGCCATAGAAGCTGGAAAAACCTTGATGCTCGAAAAAGACCTCGTCGACCAGCTGTGCCAAGAACACCAAATCACGGTGGTGGGATTTGAGGCGTGAAGAAAAAGCGCTCTTGACCGAACGATCCTAACCAATTCGGTGGCAAGCCATGGATTCGTGGTATGTGAATTCAAAAACTAACGAACTCATCGGGCTAATCCGCTTCGCGCAATTTCATACGAATGAGTGGCAACGCAAAAATTGCGATTTGCTGCCTGTGTTGTTCCTCGAAGGCAAAGCGCAGAGATTGATCAGGTATCGCTATAGCAATTGCGGCCTGATGAAAGAGACAATGACAGCGGTCCTTTGCCCATTCCTTGCTTGCTTTCTCGGTGTGAATTTTTTATCAAACGCAGCAGATGATCGATGCACACCATCACCTATGGCAATACTCGCCCGAAGAGTATCCGTGGATTCCACCTGGGTCCGCTCTGGCGGATCATTTTTTGTTAGAGCAACTTCATCAAGTTACGACTCGAGCTGGCGTCAGTGGCACCGTCGTCGTGCAGGCTCGTCAGACGATAGCAGAAACTCAGTGGCTGCTCAGTCTCGCGGCCAAGTCACCCGTGATTCGCGGCGTGGTCGGCTGGCTCCCCTTGCGCGACGAAGGCATCGCGGCCTTGCTTGATCACTTTCAGCACGAATCTGCACTCAAGGGACTGCGCCACGTCTTGCAGGAAGAAGAGGATGCATTTTTCCAATGCCCGGATTTTCATCGCGGACTTGCCGCCTTAGCCCAAACTCATTTGCGCTATGACCTTTTGGTTTTTGAAAGACAATTGGACATAGCCACCACGATGATTGATCAACATCCCGAACTACCGATCATCATCGACCACATTGCCAAACCAGAGATTCATCGTGGACGCATCAGCGAGCGCTGGAAAAAAGGCATGCAGGAAATCGCCAAGCGCGATCATGTCATCGGCGTCAAATTATCGGGCATGGTCACCGAGGTGCGCGATGAGGAGATTTGCGAGGAAACATTGCGCGCGTATGCCGAGGAAACGATTGCGATTTTCGGCACACATCGGGTGATGGTCGGCACGGACTGGCCCGTCGCACTGCTACGTTTGTCCTCTTATCAGCAATGGATCGATTTCCTGCGTCATTTCCTCGATCGACTGACTCCCGACGAACAACAAGCCATACTCTCCGACAACGCCGTGCGTTGCTACTCGCTCTGAAGCAAAAAATTTTCTCTAACACATCATCATGGATTACGCTACCAAACAACGCTGGGTGGAACTCGTCGAATTCCTCGGCGGCACACGTGCCTTTGCCCTTACCTGGCACCAACGACTCGTCGCTTGCTACAGTGAAAAACACCGCAGCTATCACACACTACAACACATCGAAGAATGCCTCGAAGAATTGGATGAAATCGAAGGTGACGAAGAACGCCTCGCTTTGATCGAAATCGCTTTGTGGTTTCACGATGCCGTTTACCAACCGCTCACGAACGACAACGAAGAGCGCAGCTTTGCGATGGCGAAAGAATTCATGCTGGAATGTGAGGCCACAGAATCCGTGATCGAATTTGTGCGCGACATGATTCTAGCCACCAAAAAGCATCACGCCAAAGATGACATGGATGCCGCCATCATGATTGGGCTCGATCTCAACATTTTTGCGCGCGAGCCAAAGCGCTATGCTGAGTATGAAAAGCATATTCGCGAAGAATATGCTGCTGTCCCGCTCGCTGAATACTGCAGCAAACGCGCGGCAATTTTGGAGGAATTTCTCGCCCGACCTGTCATTTACGAGAGTGAGACCATTCGCGAGGTATATGAAGAACAAGCGCGCTTCAATCTGGAAACAGCGGTCGCTCGCCTCAAAAACGGCATCGCCTGATCGCTGTTGATTAATTTTTGAAACAATCCTCACCCCTCGTTCGTAGTATCACACATTATGACAGTTTATCGAAGCATCGCCCTGATTATTAGCTGCTGCGCCATCGCAACAGCACAGGAATTCCGCCCACTTTTTAATGGAAAAGACCTCACTGGCTGGAAAGGTCAAGGCTACGAGGTCAAAGATGGAACCATCACCTGCACGCCAAAAGGCAGCAATTTGATGACGGAAGAACGCTTTTCTCATTACATTCTCGATTTCGAATTCTTGCTGCCTCCTGGTGGCAACAACGGTCTAGGCATTCATTATCCCGGAGCAGGTGACGCTGCCTATGTTGGTATGGAATTGCAAATTCTCGACGACACATCGGACAAATACAAAGATCTGAAGGACTATCAATTCCACGGCTCGATCTACACCATGGTGCCTGCCAAGAAAGGCCACCTCAAGCCTCTAGGCGAGTGGAATCATGAGCGTGTTACCGTTCTCGGCAACACTGTGAAAGTCGAACTCAACGGCACGGTCATCACCGAGGCCAATCTTGATGAATTGCAAGCTAAGTTCCCCCAACACCAAGGAGTCAAACGACGCGCTGGTCACATCAGTTGGTGCGGTCACGGTGACCCTGTAGCATTTCGTAACATCAAAATTGCCGATCTTGCTCCTGTAGCCAAGGCCGAGGAATGGAAAGCGCAAGGTTTCGCTCCGTTGTTTGATGGCAAATCACATGCTGGCTGGAAACTCCCTGAAGGCGGTGAGGCACATTGGGTTCCTGTGAATGGAGTCTTGAAGTACGATGGCCGTAGTAAAGACCTTTGGTCAGAAAAAGAATACGGCGATTTCACCATGAAGCTCGATTGGCGCTGGAATGGTGTCGGACCAACTCAAGCCCGACCAGTGATCAATGCACAAGGCGAAGAAAGTGGTCAGACCTTGCAAGTGGAAGAACTCGATAGCGGCGTTTACATGCGCGGCAATATCAATTCACAAGTCAACCTTTGGAACTGGCCTGTCGGCTCGGGCGAAGTCTATGGCTATCGCACCAACAAAGGTCACTCCCCCGAAGTTCGTGCTGGTGTTACACCCAAAGAAAAAGCAGATCGTCCTGTAGGCGAATGGAATCGCATGGAAATCACCATGAAAGGTGATCGCCTCACCGTGATCCTTAACGACAAAAAAGTCATCGATCAAGCACAACTCCCCGGCGTTCCCGTGAAAGGCCCCGTTGGTTTGCAACATCACGGCAGTTCGTTAGACTTCGCCAACATCTGGATCAAAGAACTGTAATTCACTGCGATCAAAAAAATACCGCTCGTCCGAGGTTGATTCGCAACTTCGCAACGAGCGGTTTTTTTATGCCCATTTTCGGCCTCTTAGCCAACGACCAAGTTCAGCAATCTACCTTGCACATAGACAACTTTGCGCATCGTTTTGCCATCGGTGTATTCCTTGATTTTCGGCGAGGCCAACGCGACGGCCAATACGGTTTCTTCGTTCGCATCGGGTGCTACGGCGATGCGATCGCGCAGCTTGCCGTTGACTTGCACGACGAGTTCAATCTCGTTTTCGATCAGAGCTTCGGCATCAAACTCTGGCCAAGCTTGATGGTAGAGCATCGGTGAACCTGAAACCAAAATCTCTTGCAATTGCTCAGCGATGTGCGGAGCAAAGGGATTGAGTAAGCGCAGGAAGATGAGGAATTCTTGCAAGGGAACTTGCTCAGCTTGCGTGAAGGCATTGGTGCAAATCATCATCTGCGAGATGGCAGTGTTGAATGCCATGCGCTCGATGTCATCGGTGACTTTTTTGATCGTCTCGTGCACCACTTTGCGCAACTTCGCATCGCTGCAAGCACTGCGTTGAATGCGTGAGGAAATCTGCCACGCGCCCGATTGATTTTCTTCCATCGCCACACGCCAGACGCGAGCCAAGAAGCGATGAACGCCCTCGACGCCTTTCATTTGCCATGGTTTCACCTGCTCCAAGGGCCCCATGAACATTTCATAGAGACGCAAAGAGTCGGCTCCATACTCGCGAATGACATCATCGGGGTTGACCACATTGCCGACCGATTTTGACATTTTCTGTCCGTCTTCGCCGAGGATCAGTCCTTGGTTCACCAGTTTTTGGAAAGGTTCCGCGGTGCTCAAATGACCGAGGTCAAACAAGACTTTGTGCCAGAAGCGTGCGTAGAGCAAATGCAGCACAGCGTGCTCGGTGCCGCCGACATAGAGATCGACCGCGCCAGCTTTTCCATCGCCGCCCAACCAATACTGCTCGGCTTCTTTGGAAATGAATGCTTCTTCATTGCGAGGATCACAGTAGCGCAAGTAATACCAGCAAGAGCCCGCCCATTGCGGCATGGTGTTGGTTTCGCGCTGGGCAGTCTCGCTGTATTTAATCCAATCGGTGGCTTTGATCAAAGGACCACGCGGATCACCCGTTGGCTTGAAGTCTTCCAATTCTGGTTGCAACAAGGGCAATTCTCTCGAAGGAATCGCAGAATGTTGACCATTTTCCCAAATGATCGGAAATGGTTCGCCCCAATAGCGTTGGCGAGAGAACAACCAGTCGCGCAATTTGTATTGAATCTTGCGCGCTCCTTTACCTTCTTTTTCTAACCGATCGATCATCGCGCTTTTCGCATCAGCCGTTGGCATGCCATCGAGGAAACCGGAGTGGATCGCTGTGCCATAATCGGTGTAGCCTTTCCAATCGTCGCCTTCTTTCAAGGGCTGAACAACCTGCACAATCGGCAAGGAAAATTTCTCGGCAAATGCGTAGTCGCGCTCATCGTGCGCGGGTACGGCCATGATCGCTCCGGTGCCGTAGCCCATCATCACGTAATCGGCAATCCACACGGGAATGTTTTCGCCATTGACGGGATTGATCGCATACGCGCCAGTGAACACACCGGTTTTGTCTTTGTTCATCTCGCCGCGTTCCATGTCGGACTTGGCGGCGCAGCTTTGCACGTACGCCTCGACTTCGGCGCTTTGAGCCTCGGTGGTGATTTCGGCAAGCAAAGGATGCTCAGGAGCAAGCACCATGTAGGTGGCACCGAACAAGGTGTCTGGCCGCGTTGTGAAAACGGTCACGGTATGATTGCCCACGGCGAAATCAACGGTCGCGCCCTCGCTCTTACCAATCCAGTTTTTCTGCAACAACTTGATGCCCTCGGGCCAATCCAAGGCCTCGATCTCATCGATCAAACGTTCGGCATAAGCGGTGATACGCAGCATCCATTGGCGCAATGGACGACGCTCGACGATGTGACCTTTGTTACGCCATTCATCGACTTCTTCATTCGCCAGCACGGTGCCCAAATCGGGCGACCAGTTGACAGGAGCTTCATGCACGAAGGCCAAACGCACGGCATCGATTTGCTCGCGGGTCCATCCTTTCGCCTCCAATTCGCTCACCGGCTTCGCTTTTTGCGCGGTTTCATCAAAATACGAATGATACAGTTGCAAGAAAATCCACTGCGTCCAACGCACATAAGAAGGATCGGTGGTATCGACTTCACGATCCCAGTCATAAGAAAATCCCAAGTTCTGCAATTGCTTGCGGAAATTGTTGATATTCGCTTCCGTCGTCACGCGTGGATGCTGACCGGTCTTGATGGCATACTGCTCTGCGGGCAAACCGAAGGCATCCCAGCCCATCGGGTGCAACACATTGAAGCCACGGCAACGCTTGAAACGCGCCAAAATATCGGTCGCAGTGTAGCCTTCCGGATGCCCTACATGAAGGCCGGCGCCGGAGGGATAAGGAAACATGTCGAGCACATAGAACTTCGGCCTCGAGGCATCGAAATCCGCATCACCCGGTCCTGGGGTGCGGAATGTTTTTTCGAGATCCCAACGGTTTTGCCATTGGGATTCAAAAACATCAAAAGGAAATGGTTTGCGGCGCTCGGACATGGTCTCGTAATCTCGTTGTTGCTGAGGGGCGGGAGATTGGCGGATTTTTCAGAAAATGCAAAGCATTTCCATCAACCCGTCCTCCGCTCAACCTATCCATCCAAGCGCGCCAAAAAGGCCTCGGCGACCTCGCGATGTGCTACTTGCTTGTCGGTCGATTGCTTGTCCCAGGTGCGCACCATCATCGAAAGGCGCGGGTTTTTGAGGAAAAACTCGCGATGATCGGTAATGAAAATCCAGAACAATCCATCCCACACCGCGCACCAATCGCCGCTCGGTTCGTCGGACATTTTTTTCACATAGTTCGACCCCGAAAGATACGGTTTGGTGGTAAATGTGCCACCGTCAGCAAATTGCGACATGCCATAGACATTCGGCACCATCACCCAATCATAGGAATCGACAAACATTTCCATGAACCAGCGATAGACGTCATCGGGCCGAATGCGACAGAGCAAGAAAAAATTCCCCAGCACCATCAAGCGCTCAATGTGATGGCAGTAGCCCTCGGTGAGCACCTGACGGATCACCCGATCCACGGGGCCAATGCCCGATGTCCCATCATAAAAGCACTGCGGCATCGGACGCGTGAAACCCCAGAAATTTCGCACACGAATCGCACGACCATGAAAGCGGTAAATGCCCGCCATGAATTCACGCCAACCGATCACTTGACGCACGAATCCCTCTAACGAATTCATCGGCACTTCCTTTTGCCGCGCGAGCACAGCAGCCACCACATCACTCGGATCGAGCAAACCGATGTTGAGCATCGGCGTGATCGCCGAGTGATAGAGAAACGCATGTCTCACCGCGATGGCATCTTCGTAGATGCCGAATTCATCGAGACGCTCGTTCACAAATTGCACCAACCAACGCTGAGAATCAACCCGCGTAACGGGCCAGCGGAATCCATCCATAGTTCCTAGGTGATGAGAAAAATTCCGCTGCACATATGCGCGGGCCTCCGTCAAATCAGCATTCGCACACCATGGTTCACGGACCACCTGATGCTTCGCAGGTAGCTTTTTCCGATTCTCTTCATCGAAGGACCAACGCCCACCCAGTGGACCATCGTTTTCATCAACCAAAACCTTCATGCGTTTGCGCTGCGCTTCATAAAACCGCGCCATGAAGGGCTTTTTGCGACCCGCCAATTGCTGTTCCAAAAAATCTGGCGGACTCAGAAAATTCGGACTCGGCGAGATCTGCAAACTTGCCTTATTGCGTCGCGCCCATGACTGCAATCGACGCGATAACAAATCATCATGCGGATCAGCGAAGTGCACATGCTTCACCGAACGAGGCAATATTTTTTCTAACAAAACATCACTGCGCACTGGCTCATCACAGGGGCAATCGACATAGATCACCTCATGTCCAATCGCCTGCAACTCCCGCTGATAGGCCTTCATGCTAGCTCGATGAAGGAATAGCTTTTGCTGATGCATCGCACAGGGCCATTGTGGATCATTGCCGAAAAACAATGGATCCTCGATCAAATACATCGCACGGCCTTTTTGCACCGAAGGATGCTCAGCAAACAATTGATGAGGATAAATCAGAGTAACTTCCATCGTTCACAAACGTCTTGGTTGCCGATCTGCTTTGGCATACGCGAAGCGTGCCAGCGGCGTGATGCCAAAGTAGGTATCCAGCGCGGTCGAAGCCACAGACTCCAGCGCGCACAAATCAAGCGAGCCATCATCTGCCATCGATTCGGTCTGCACGAGGCTCACTCTTCCAATGATCATCTGCGTGCCATTTGCCGCGATATCGAGCACGTCTTCGAGCACCATACCAATGCGCAAGCGTGATTCCTTCACGAAAGGAGCGGCGAATGAATCTTCCCAATGCTCATGCAAGCCCGTGGCCGAAAACTCCGACATCTCGCGTGGATAGCGCGCCGAGCATTGATGCGCTGCATCGACCATGCCCACATGCACGTGGTTAATCGTATACACTTTCGTTTCTAGAATGTTGGCCAGAGTATGACGTTCCACCACATCAGGCCGACTGATCATGCCGAGAAGTGCAGGATTGGAACCCAGATGCAAGACGCTCGAAAACGGTGCAAGGTTGGTCTGTCCTACTGCATTCACACTGCCGATCAAGCAAATCGGCTTCGGTCCGGGAAGTGAGGTGGCAAATTGCACCCGCACCAATTTATCCATGGCGTGAATATCGTCAGCAGTGATCGTTCGCATAAGAGTCGCCAACCTAACGCGCCTTTTGGAAAATGCAACTGAAGCGTGTCATGCATCTGCGCTGTCATTTCGAAAACCCAGCCGCATGCTTTCCTCCGACACAATCTTGCATTTTTTCGTCGTTTCCTGTAACATCACCAACACCCGATGATCATTGACATACTGACGCTGTTTCCCGAGATCGCTCTAGCTCCTTTAAGCGAGAGCATCATCAAGCGTGCACAGGCAGCAGGCGTGGTCACCATCCGCGCGCATCAATTGCGCGATTGGGCCACCGACAAGCATCAGAAAACCGACGATACACTCTGTGGCGGAGGACAGGGCATGCTACTCAAGCCCGAGCCATTATTTGCTGCCATTGAGGAGCTGCGTGGACCTAATACTTTAGTCATTTTGATGACACCGCAAGGTCGCGTACTCAAACAAAAAATCGTACAAGAGCTATCCAACCGCGAGCACATTCTCCTGGTTTGCGGCCATTACGAAGGCGTCGATCATCGCGTAATCGAAAACCTCATCGACCTCGAACTCTCCATCGGCGATTACATTCTGACCAATGGCGCGATCGCAGCAGCTGTGCTCACTGATGCCATCGTGCGACTCTTGCCTGGGGCTCTCGGTGATGAACGCTCGCATCAACAAGAATCGTTCGTCGATGAAAATCTGCTAGAAGCACCCGCCTACACCAAGCCTGCTGAATTTCGAGGCATGAAGGTTCCAGAGGTCCTTCTATCCGGCCACCACAAAAACATCGCCGCATGGCAACAAGAAAAAGCGTTAGAACGAACACGGCAAAACCGTCCTGATTT
>CANHKJ010000044.1 GCA_947460915.1 Verrucomicrobiia bacterium | reverse complement strand
GCTCGTGCGCGGTGAGGCAGAAGTAGCATCTTGACGAGTTCATCGCGAATCCGTTCAGGTGAAATACGACCTAGCAGAGGCGCTAATTCGCAGACGGCACCCCAAGTATCTGGTTCTAACGAAAAGTTGAGCGTGGTGGCAAAGCGCACGGCGCGCATGAGGCGCAAGCTATCCTCCGTGAAACGCTGCGTGGGATCACCGATGGCACGGAGAATGCCATTTTTCAAATCGGCGAGACCACCGACATGGTCAATGATCTCTCCGCTGAAGGGATCTTCAAACAAGCCATTGATGGTGAAGTCGCGGCGCTGTGCGTCATGCTCGGGCGTGGAAAATGCTACGTGATCGGGCCGGCGTCCATCGGTATAAGAGCCATCGGTACGAAAGGTAGCGATCTCGATGTGATGATCACGATGTTTGACAATTACGACACCAAAGTGTGCCCCGACTTCGTTGCTTTTGGGGAAAAGCTTGAGTACTTGTTGGGGCGTTGCCGAGGTGGCGATGTCGTAATCTTTCGGCTCGCGCTGGAGTAATCCATCACGTACGCAACCGCCAGCAAACAATGCTAGATGACCTGCATCGCGTAGCGCGCGGGCCAGTTCGGTTGCGGATTCTCGTGCTGTCATCGGAAGGGGAACTGACTTAGGCAATGAGCGGGTCGTTCAAAAGACCTGCGCGCTCGAGCAGTGGTTCGAGATGCGGATCACGTCCCATGAAGCGGCGATAGAGTTCGTCAGCAGGAGCGGAGTTGCCTTTGCTGAGAATGTGCTCGCGGAAATCGGCACCTGTGCTGGAGTTGAGAACGCCTTCTTTTTCGAAGCGTGTGAAGGCATCGGCATCGAGCACTTCGGCCCACTTGTAGGAGTAGTAGCCTGCGGCGTAACCTGTCGGGGAGCTGAAGAGGTGATTGAAACGTCGTGCCATTCCGGGAGCATCGGTGAGCATTTTCACACGATAGGCATCGAGAATGCTGCGCTCGACTTCATCGAGATCTTTGCCGAAATGCGCTTGCGGATTGGTGTGCAGTTCGAGGTCGAGCTTGCCAAAGGCGAGCTGACGCATGAATACAGTGGCGCTCATGTAATTTTTGGCATCGATCATTTTCTGATAGAGAGCCTCGGGGATGACTTCACCTGTCTCGTGATGTCGTGCAAAAAGGTCGAGCGATTGGCGGCACCAGCAGAAATTTTCCATGATCTGAGAGGGGAGTTCGACGAAATCCCAAGGCACGTTGGTCCCGGAAAGCGACTTCACGGCAACGTTACCGAGCAAACCATGGAGAAGGTGGCCAAATTCATGGAACACGGTTTCCACCTCTGAGTGCGTGAACAGCGCTGTCTGGCCATCGACGGGAGGCGTCATATTGCCGATGATGAGACCAAGATGTGGCTGGCGAGCGATGCCATCGTGCGGAGGGAATCCGGTCTCGAGTTGGTTCATCCACGCGCCGCCGCGTTTGGATTCGCGCGGATGCCAATCGGCATAGAAAGAACCGAGGTGTTCTCCGGAATTTGTGTCGCGCAATTCGTAAAAGGTCACCTCAGGATGCCAGACCTCGATCTCATCATCGTTGGCATTTGCGAATCTACTACCTTTATCGTAGTAAGCTGTTTGTTTTTTCTCGATCTGGATGCCGAAGAGTGTGCTGGCGAGATCAAACATGCCGGACATTACTTGGTCGATCGGGAAATAAGGGCGCAGGGCCTCGTCATCGAGATCGAAGTGTTCTTTGCGACGTTTTTCTGACCAATAGGAAAATTCCCAAGGTTGCAGTCCTTCGCATGGGCTGTTGGTGTTTTCGGCCTTATACGCGCAAAGCTCTTGGTATTCCTGACGAAATGCGCGGGCGATGCGTTCGTGTAGGTCTTCAGTAAAGGCAAGTGCGGTTTTGCCGTCGCGTGCCATGCGACGTTGCAGAACGAGATCGGCGAAATTTTTGTGACCGAGGATCTCTGCTTTTTCCTGACGCAGGCGCAAGATTTCCCATACGTTTTGGCTGTTATCATGCGGTGCATGTGAGCCAACGTTGACGCTGGCCTGCCAAATTTCTTGGCGCAGAGCATCGTCGTCTGCGTGTTGCATAACGGGAAACATCGAAGGCTGCTGGAGCGTGAAACGCCAGGCAGGTGAGTCATCGGAGCCGTGACCTTTGGCCGTAGCATTGGCTCTTGCGGCAGCAATGGAAGAAGATGGCAGGCCCGCGAGACGCGATTCATCGGTGATGAGCAATTCCCATGCATTCGTGGCATCGAGCACGTTTTCGGCATATTGCTTGGTGATTTTGGAAAGCTCTGCATCAATCTCAGCGATGCGTTTTTTCTGCTCGGCAGGGAGATCGGCACCGCTGTGCAAGAAATCGAGCACGGTCTCTTCCACATGGCGTTGTTGGATCGGGCTCAGTGACGCAACGGCAACAGAGGTGGAGTAGGCTTTCAGCACGGACCACAAGCGATCATTCAGCGGGATCGAGGAGTAGAATTCAGAGACTTCTGGCAGCATTGCGTTCAGTGCCGCGCGTTGCTCGGGCTCATCAGCTACGGAATCGAGATGATGCAAACGACCCCACGCACGATTGAGTGTTTCGCTCGCATTTTCCAAAGCCAAGACGGTGTTTTCGTAGGTCAAGGATGCGGGATCGAGCGCGCATATGGTGTCGATGCCAGATTGTGCCTCGGCAAGTCCGATGCGGATGTCGGCCTCTACGGAGGAGGGTACGAGAGTGGACCAGCGGACATAAAAATGGGGATCGTTAAACGGATGCATGGCGAAACGCTAGCGATTTGTACCACAAAGGTAAACAGGGAATTGGATAAAATTGCGTGCAACGATGGTTTTCTGAGTAGATGAATTGACGGCAACGAACTCGAGACTTATGCTGTGCGCGCAGTGATCATGTTTTGCACGAAACTTTCACTGCTTTCTCATCATCCGTTCACATTTCTGTGCTTGGATCGGGAAACGTTTTTCACCACTCCATGAAGCTTCACAATGACATTCCGCAGCACGTCGCCATCATCATGGATGGCAATGGTCGCTGGGCAAAAAATCACGGTCTTCCGCGCGCACAGGGCCATCGGGCCGGAGCCGAATCCGTGCGCGAGGCGATTGATGCCTGTAAGGAAATGGGCGTGCAGTATTTGACGCTCTATGCCTTTTCCTCCGAAAACTGGAATCGCCCCGAGGCCGAAGTCTCTGCCCTGATGTTGTTATTGGAAAAATTTCTCGAATCAAAGTTATCAGACTTGATGCGCCAAGATGTGAGACTTTTGGCGATTGGTCAGCTCGATCGATTGCCTGCAAAAACACGCGCTACGCTGGATCGTGTGATTGCCAAGACCGCGGAAAATGCCAGTCTTACCCTGGTGCTCGCTTTGTCCTATGGCTCGCGCGAGGAAATCGCCGAGGCCACGAAAAAGATCGCCGCAGAGGTGAAATCGGGGGCCTTGGATCTAACGGATATTTCCCCGCAATTGTTCTCGCGCTATCTGTATACGGCGGATATTCCAGATCCGGATTTGCTGATTCGGACTTCGGGTGAAATGCGCGTATCGAACTTTTTGCTCTGGCAGATTAGTTATGCCGAGATGGTCATCGTCAACAAACTATGGCCCGAGTTTCGCCAAGGGGATTTGTTTGACGCCGTACGCGAATACCAAAAACGCCACCGTCGATTTGGTGGCGTGTGATTTTGCGGATGATTTTAGCGTGAGATCGCGACTTCTTTTTCTACGGGAACCTTGTCTGGTTCAGAGGGCTTGAGCGGGGAAGTAGAACTGATGGGCAGAGAACCCTTTCCCATGCGAGGGGCGGGTTTGAGACTGGTTACGTAGGACAATGCCAGCCATGAGAGGAAAAATACAGAACTGAAAGAGACAAAGAGCGATGATTTCATCAGCGAAAATTGGTGTGTGTGGAGAAGGCGCTGCGAACACGGCAATGCAATTCTCTTTTTCGCGTAATGTAAAGAAAAATTGCATAAATGCTCTGCTTTTTCGCAACAAGGAGGTTTTACGCCAAAGTTGTTTGAGGTTTCCCTATTTCAAGATTTTCGCATTATACAGAAAAGTCTCAGATTTTAGCGCTTGTCGGCGTTCCGTAGAGTGTGAAGCCGGTGCTACTTTCAATCTTCATGTTCAGCATTTGGCCACTCAGTTGAGAAGCATCGCCCTCGAATACGACGATGCGATTTTGGCTGGTGCGGCCACTGAGACGGGCCTCGTTGTAGCGCGATGGGCCCTCGCAGAGAATTGGCACGATTTTCCCTACTTCAGCGGCGTGTTGGCGCATGCAAATCTCGTTCACGGCAGCGAGCAGGATTTGATTGCGTTCTTCTTTGACGGTTTCCTCGATCTGCCCATCCATCTCGGCTGCTGGGGTGTTCCTGCGTTTCGAGTAGCGGAAGATAAAAGCGTTGGCGAACTCCACTTGCTTAATCGTATTGAGCGTCGCCTGAAAATCTTCTTCTGTTTCTCCCGGGAAGCCGACGATGATGTCAGTGGTAATCGCCAGATCAGGGCGAACCGCTTTCATTTTTTCGCAGATCTCGACAAATTTTTCGTGACGATAAGGACGTCGCATCAGCTTAAGAATACGGTCTGATCCGCTCTGCATCGGAAAGTGAATGTGCGAGCAAAGTTTGGGCAAATCGGCGAAAGCTTGAATCAAGTCATCGCGAAATCCAATCGGGTGCGGCGATACAAAACGCATGCGTTCAAGGCCATTGATCTCATGCACAGCTTCTAACAATTGCACGAAAGGTGACTTGCCGCCAACGATGGGAAACTCGGTGCGTCCATACAAATTGACGATTTGGCCTAACAAGTTGACCTCCTTCACACCGCGATCGACAAGGGATTTCACTTCGTCGACAATGTGGCTAATGGGGCGGCTGCGTTCCTTGCCACGAGTATCGGGCACGATGCAAAACGAACAACGCATGTTGCAGCCTTGCATGATCGAGACAAAGGCGCTGATTTGTCGCTCCTTAGTGATGTGATCACGGATGGTATTTTGCGAGCCATCTTCTTCTTCCACATCGCACACATTCGTGCCGCGCAGCGAGAGCTCGGGTTGATCCATGCGCGCCTCGGTACGGCGTTTGAGAATTTCATCCACATACGAAAACACCTTGTGGTACTTTTGCGTGCCGACGACTACATCGAGGTGAGGAATGCTCTTGAAAAGCTCTTCTCCGCGCGACTGCGCCATGCAGCCCATAAAGCCATAGACGACATGAGGTTTCGTGCGACGGATTTTGCCCATTTTGTTCATCTTCCCCAAGGCCTTTTGCTCGGCCTGATCGCGCACAGAACAAGTGTTGACGAGAATCGCATCAGCCTCGGATTCATCCGTGGTGAGCGTATAGCCGCCTTCCGTAAACATGCGCGCAACCTGTTCGGTATCGCGTTCGTTCATCTGGCAACCGTATGTTTTGAAATAGACCTTGGGCATGGAGCGGGGACAACCTGAAGCAAAGCACCTATTCTGTCAAGGGAGGGAAAATTAGCACTCTTTGGTAAATTGAAAAAATTGTGACAATCAAGGAAATTGATGATGCAATCAGTTGCTTTTGTTTGGTGATGGCGAAAATTCGATAGAAGTTTTTTGCGATCCCAGCAAATTCCCTTGTCTCGTCAATGAAATTCGCTACACTAACAAATATGATCGTTGAACTTGTGGAGCAATATTTGTTGTTAGCGAAAAAGATCGCTGGTGAGTTCGATAACATCCCAGGATTGTCGCATGAGGAAATTGAAATGAGCGCCCAAGAAGCACTTTTGAAAGCTGCGCAACACTTCAAACCAGAGGTTGGCGATTTTACATCTTTCGCTTCTGTCGTCATTCGCAACGCTCTCCGTGATTTGTATGAGCGACAGGTGCGCCATCACCAACATCACGTCTATGATCTCAACATCCCTTGCAATATCTCGACAACAGCCGAAGATCGCATTCACCGGATTCCCGATCCTCATGTAAGAGACGTAAACGATGCCGCTGCGTGCAGGGAATCTGACGAAAAGCTCGCGCTGGCGATAGAAACTCTTTCACCACGGCTCCGAGTCGTCGCAGAAGGAATCGGCGCAGGGAAAAGCTACAGCGAAATCGGTGCCGAACTCGGGATTTCAAAACAAGCCGCGCACAAGCTAGCCGGTGCTGCGATGGCGACCCTCCGTGAAAAACTCGACGCGATGGGATTTAGCGGCGTCGATACCTTAGGTCTTTTGAAAAGTCACAGCATAGTCCATGCAAGTTCTTCTTGCATTGACGATTGTTCTCCTCAGCCGTAGTTCTCAGCAGCAAGCATTTTCCTTATTCGATTCCATGTCCGAAATTCACCTCCACGTAACTGATTCCGCTGGTACAACGCAAACATTCACGCTCACCGAGCATGATACGTTTTTGCTAGGTCGTATGTCGGATTGCCATCTTTGCCTGCCGACCGACAATCAAGTATCCCGTCACCACTTTCTCCTGGAAGTATGTCCGCCTAATGCCGCTTTGCGCGACCTCGGTAGTCTCAATGGCACTCATTTGAACGGCAAAAAGTGCGGCGGACGCGAAAAGGGTGAGACTCCTGAGCAAGGCGCACTCCGCCAATATCCGAGCATCGAACTAAAGAACGGCGACAGCATTACCGTTGGCAAATCTAAAATTCAAGTTAACATCATCGACGCGAATGATTTCGATCACGTCCCCGCAGCTCTTGCCGTAGATGATCTTTCGCGTCTCTCCCCCGAGGCCATGCGGCAGCTTATTTTTGGCAGGCCCGAGAAACTGCTCTTTATGCTGCCGGGCTATCGCATCCAACGTGAACTCGGTCGGGGTGGATGCGGAGCCGTTTACCTTGCTGCGCCAGATCATGGTCGTGACTTGGTAGCGGTGAAGCTCATGCTCTCGCGTGCTCAGGCCGAGACGCGTGCGATCGAACAATTCAAGCGCGAAATGGACATCATCGCTGGTCTTCAGCATCCGAATATCGTTCGCTTTCTCGATAGCGGATCTGATCAGGGCACATTCTTTTTTGTCATGGAATACTGCGATGGGGGATCGCTCGCCGACATTGCCAAAAAGCAAGGCGGCACTTTATCAATCAAGGAGCTGATGCCCTGGGCCATGCAGGCATTGGGAGGTCTCGCCGCCGCCCATGCCAAAGGATTCGTCCATCGCGACATCAAACCTCACAACATTCTCGTCCACCGCAACCAAGCAAAAATCTCCGACTTCGGCTTAGCGAAAAATTTCCAAAAAGCCGGACTCAGCGGCATGAGTCTAACCGGAAACTACGCGGGCACGCCTGTCTTCATGCCACCTGAGCAGATTACCAACTTCAAATACGTCAAACCCGTGTCCGATGTTTGGAGCTTTGCGGCATCTCTTTATCAACTCCTAACCGGAAAATTCCCCTACCGCTTCGATCCCAAGCGTGACCCCATCGACATCATTCTCAATGAAAGCCCCGTGCCGATCAAAGAACGCCTCCCCAGATTGGAAGAAAACCTAGCTGCTGTCATCGACAAAGCCCTTTCCCGTAACCCTAAAGATCGCTACCCTGATGCCGGAAAATTCCTCACAGATATCTCAAACTAGGGTAGGCACCCTACCTGTTATTCGTCTCTCCAAGCAGCATCATTCAATCTGCCAAATAAGCCAGTATGCTCGCACTCAGGTTGACGACTTTTCTCCTCTGGCGTATTAGAAAAAAAGCAGAATTCTATCAAGCAACTGAACCAAGCTATCTCAACCATCGCACATGAACATAGAAACATTGCCGATTTGCCTAAATGCCCCGGATAAGCGAGGATTTTTCGAAGAAATCCAAGTGGGCAGATTTGCGAAAATATCATTTATGCGGACTTTAAGAGTCCCTGATGACGGCAAATCGTATCCACTCCCCATGGGATTGGGGAGGTTTCCTATTCATCGCGTGGCTGACTATGCGGAGAAAGTTCCCAACGACTGGTTGAAAGAAGGAGGTTTCTTCATTCCAATGTATCAAAAAGAAGCACTATATTTGAATTTCGAAGGATTTTCCTGGCATCCAAATATTGCAAAAATATGTGTTGGTAAAATTAATGCAATTACGGCTGAAAAATACTCAAAAGATTTTTCTGCAATCAAACAAGACTATGTTGTGATTCCTGAGCAAAATTGGCTTGATGGCGTAGCAACTGGTAAAAATGTAGTCCGTCAGTTTGTAGCTATGCCGCTTGGTCAAGGCTATACAATAGAGGCACAAATTACAGATGAAGAAACTCACGGTGGCTTTCAAATCATAGTTATCGATGCAAAAGATGGAAATTTCCCTGATCGAGATATTGAACTTGAGGAAGGATTTTTAAGAGAAAGAAGAGATAGCTCTTCATTTATGTTGTTACAAGACGCAGGGATGGAAACGACGCAAAGACGCGAGATGGGGATAGCACCGGGCGGAATGATAAAGCAACAAATATTCAAAGATCCATACGGGAGGCAAACATGGGATACTAATAAAAATGTCTCCTTTGCTATTCATTTGATCAATAGTCAAGTTTACAAATCAATTACAGGATTTGACCCGCCACAAACACCCATAAGTGCAGAAATTTATCAGCGTCTTAATTTACCTTGGTTCGACCTTTACGACGAGACGGCTCCAACACTTGATCCTCCTTCTACTTTTAAGCGGCTGATCAGCGTCGTGGCTATCGAGTATAAACGACTTTTCAGAATCAAAGAACCAAAAATTATTATTGATGATAAATTAATTCAAAAAATCAAAACTCCATCTAAAGATGAATTGATTAAAAATTATAGAGGCTTAGCTGATAATAATTTCACAAAAAAGGAATGGTCAGTAGCAAAGAACAATATTAGTTATGTTATTGATTTTTCTGATGATTTATCATCTAGAGATTACTATATCCGAAGTGTTTGTAACATAGAATTAGGAAATTACAAAGAAGCTGATATTGACGCTCAATATGCATTAGAATTAAATCCGCATAATACAGAAATTATTAAAATAAGATCCAAATGCCTGTTAAAGCAAAAAAAATATCACGATTTGATTGAATTTGCTGAAGGTGTCATCGAATGCGTCCAGTTTGAAATTAATAAAAATAAAAGTTTGCATTTTGATAAAGAAAATCTAAAAAAATCACTTCAACTCGGATTAGAGATAAAGAATCTTGGCTTAAAGCTGATGGGTAAACTATCCACAGATAATGTTAATTCCAGCAAATTAAAAATAGAAAAATTACTTCCTGAAAAACATGAATGCATAGGTGAAATAGTTGAAAAGAAAAATATCGATTTACTCTCTTCTGTCTCCAATCCAGCCGAGCTAACATTGAAGTGGGCGTTCTTCAATGAGGAGGTAGCAGTAGAAGGTGGCCGTAAATCCCTGCTTCCAAGTGGATATTTTCAATTCCAAGAAAAGCTGCAAGATGGTACATGGGTCAAACATAAGATTACACAGAAGGAGTTCGCATTGGCCATCATCGATCACTCATTCGTCCAGATCGAAGGAGCTGATTTTGATGGTCAGCGTATGGTTCGATCCTTTTGGTCTAACGAGATGCGAATGGGGGATGTCATTACAACTCCGTTTATCCTCAACATCGAAGGTGTAGAAAAAGATGCGAAATCAAAAACGTTTGCCGGCTCATATCAAGATCTCAAGGATAAGTTCGACATCAAGGGGCGCATGCATGTGGTCTATGGCGTTACAACCCAAGGAATACTCGTTAAGTTGGTGCTTCCATATTACTCGTATAGCCTTGGAACAGAGAATTTCTCTACCCATGGTGATACATTTTTAGATGCTGACAAGAAATCGGACAAAGGCGGCCTCGCCAACTGCTTTTTGGCCTATGATGGGTTCCACGTGCTCAAAAACGGATCTACAACATACACCGTTCCAAAGTTCCGATTCGAGAAAACAATAAACGATGAGATGATTGTCATTGCCGCCAAAAAGATGGCTGAGCTTGATGCTTGGTATGAAATATATCATAAATCAAATTTGAATGAATTAATTCAGATTGATAAGGTGATTCATTAATAATTCAGATAATTAATAATTTATGTATTCAGATAACTTAGACATACGCATCTATTCAATCTCATCATCAAAAGAGTATGATGAGATAATGATAGGACGATTTACCCGTATTTCTTTTCATCGGACTTTGCGTATTCCTGACGATGGGAAAGATTACCCTTTGCCTGCGGGTTTGGGTAGATTTCCGATTCATCGCGTAGAAGATTTTGCTGATAAAGTACCATTAGACTGGCTGAAGGAAGGAGGTTTTTTTATTCCGCTATACCAAAAAGAAGCACTCTTTATGCAATTTGAAGGACCTGAATGGCATCCTACGATTGCAAAAGTATGCGTTGGTAGGATCAATGCAATTACGGGAAAAAATTACTCAGAAAATTTATCACCGTCATCACAAGATTATGTGGTGATTCCTGAACAAAAGTGGCTCGATGGAATTGCCACTGGTCATGGCACGGTGAATCAATTTGTGGCCATGCCATTAGGTCAGGGCTATACAATTGAGGCTCAGATTACCGATGAAGAAAAATTTGGTGGCTTTCAAATACTGGTATTCGATGCTGTGGAAGGTCGCTTTCCAGAACGTGATCCAGAAATTGATGAACGGATTCGCAGAGAAGAAGAGCAGAGAAGAATAAAACGTACAGTGCTATTCTCCTCGCCATCAAACGCTTCATTTAGTCTTGGCCGCAATGATGGGCTTAACGCGGCTCCATTGTCAGATGACAATTATTCGATGGGTATTGCCGCCGGTGGCAGTATTAAGCAGCAAATTCATCCCGACAATTATGGAATTGAATCATGGAATAAGAATAAAAAGCGAAGCATCACGATTCATCTCGTCAACAGTCTTGCCTACAAAGCGATTACCGGTATGGAAGCTCCTCCATCTCCCATTACGATGCAACAATATCAAAAATTTAGAATCCCGTGGTATTCGAATTATGATGAAACGATTACCCCTATCAAACCGCCTTCGATCTTCAAAAGAATCCTGAGCATCGCTACAATTGATGCAAAGCGAGGGGTTTCGGATAATAGCAAGAAAGAGAAAATCAAAATAACGCCAGAGTTGATTAGAGGCATTAAAACTCCTGATCAAAAAGAAGCATTAGAAATATATCGCACTAGAGCGCGAAATGATGCAGCGACAAAACGTTGGAAAGAGGCGCTGCTGAGTATTAGCTTTGTGATTGATATTGGACATGAAATCGCAGCTGAAGATTATGTGTTTCGTAGTTATTGTAATTATCATTTGAGTAACTTTAAAGATGGCGTTATCGATGCGTCCTTGGCATTAGAAAAAAATCCCGAATACACAGAGGGTTTTAAGTGGCGCGCGTTTTGTCGAAAAGCGAGCGGTGACTACGCAGGCCTCCGTGAAGATGCAAAAGAATTGATTAGATATCCTGAGACGGAGCTAATTGGACTAGAATTAAAGGCCGAAT
This sequence comes from Verrucomicrobiia bacterium, assembly GCA_947460915.1. Lineage (GTDB taxonomy): Bacteria > Verrucomicrobiota > Verrucomicrobiia > Verrucomicrobiales > Akkermansiaceae > UBA956. The sequence continues at coordinate 4,457 of CANHKJ010000044.1, read as the reverse complement.
CATCATTGCTTTCTGGTCAATATAATGACGCCATTTACGAGGCTTTGTATTTGACGAAAAAAATGCCAGGACATACGCGCGCGGAACAAATATTGAGTGAAGCACGTAATCAACATTATCAGCAAAAAAAGAATCATGATGTATAGTCATAGTTCACAAAACGGGTACGCTTTATATAGAAAATAGACATCAATGGCAGCAGGAATGAAATTCAAAAAAAGTTCTATCATTGCAAATTGCTATGAAATTTTAAAATCTTTTCAAGGTGGCGGTATGGGGCTAGTGCATCAAGCTCTGCATATTCCTTGGAATATTGAAGTTGCGATAAAACACCCCCGTGTAGAATTTTTAAAGTCACATCGTCAAATCGAGGATTTTCACACAGAGTGTGCTACTTGGGCATCCATTGGTTTGGATCCTTATGTTGCAACTTGTTTCTATAGCCGTGAACTTGAGGGGTTGCCTTGCGTTGTCGCTGAATATTTGCCTGGTGGCAGTTTGCAGGATGCGATTCAATGTCGGGAAGTATATCGAGGAGATGAAGAGAATTGTCTCTCTCTGCTGTTGTCAATCGCCGCATCTAGCGCGTGGGGGCTATTGCGTGCACACAAAGCGGGGCTACTTCATTGCGACGTAAAACCGGGTAACATGCTACTTACAAATTTTGGAACAGCAAAGATCGCTGATTTTGGTCTTGCTTCAGTATTCCGCCCTTCGCTCGAAGTAAAAGCTAAGGGTTTGACAGTTGCCTTTTCATCCCCTGAGCAGCTTAGGGGAGATGCTTTAACTCAGGGGGCGGATGTCTGGAGTTGGTCGGCAACCATGTTGGCTATGTTCATGGGGGGAGTTGTATGGGAAAGCGGCGCTGCTTGTGGGGCTGTGCTTCAACAATTTCTCGATGACGGTGCAAAAGCGTATCGTATTCCAGCTATGCCAGCATCATTTGCATCCTTGTTGAAAGATTGTCTTCAGTTTTCTGTTGATTCGAGAGTCTCTGATTTCAATTTCATCGCGTCTCAAGTATGCCAATGTTATGAAGAAATATTTGATGAACCTTGCCCCGCAGGAAAAGTTGATCTTGAGTTGATTTCTGCGGACTCGTTCAACAATCGTGCGGTGTCACGTTACGATATAGAAGATCTAACAGAGGTTCATCGCTTGCTCGAAGCTGCTTTGATAGTTGACCCGTTGCATCCAGAGGCGAATTTTAATAAAGCCCTACTCTCGTATTCTGCAATAGGGAAATTTGAGAACGTTTTTTGTGATCAACTTCTCCATTCTACAAAATACGATTTAGGAGAATATCGATCATGGATCTATCTAGCTTGCTTGTCGCAGAGTATCGGGCACGAAAAGGATGCAGAAGAATATCTTAAAAAAGCTCTGGATTTTAGTGATCAGCGAAGCAGCGAAGAAATTCAACGACTCTGGCAAAGTTGTCTACAATCGAGACTTACACCAGTTCTTGCGCCTCCCATTTCAGGTGAAGATTTCGCACAAGATTCTGAAAGATTTCACAGGCTCATGGACAAGGCGCGAGTGGCAATCGATGAGAAGCGCAATGCGGATGCAAATAGGTATCTGTTGATGAGCGGCGATATTTCTGGCTTTGCCCGTCACCCGCAACGGCGACGCTTGCTCGGTAAAATCCCCACAATTTTATGAATGACTTACACCAAACCAATTCTTCAACTTTCTTATGATCTCACCATCCATCTACATCTCCTGGCAGATTGCGGAGATCGAGGCTTCTCATGCGGGGTTCTCAGAAATTAGTCCGGCTCATTTTTGGCTAGGGATTTGCAAGGTTGTGGATTTGTCCCTGCCGGAGTTGTTGCAGGATTGCGATGCGGAAGTTAGAGCGATGGAGGGGCAGGTAGAGATTGATTTATCTGAAGTCCAGAAGGCCTTATCTGAACTGGGCGTGTCTCCGAAATCGTTCCGCCGTGCCTTACGCGCTGAGTTGGGAAAAGGAGAAGGAGAGGGAGAAAGGCCACTGCATCGCAATGATGCATTGCGCAAGATTTTTAAGGATGCGGTGAAGATGGCGTCGGCTGAGGGCGAGCGGATGCGACCGATGCATCTGATTTATGTAATGGCAAAATTGATGCCAGAGGAGGTCATAGTCGCCCTAAATAATGCGGGCTGTAATGGCGCAATGGTACGCAGGAACTTGATGCGCTGGAAGAAAGAAATGCGGTGTCCGAACGAGGATGCTCCAGATAAGAATCAGCAAAATGCAGCCATGACAGCATTAGACAAATTCGGCAGGAATTTGACGGAACTGGCCGCTGAGGGGCTTTTGCCGCCTTTGATCGGGCGACGTGAGGAAATGCTGAAAATTACGCAAATTCTGCTACAGAGCCGAAAGAATAATTTGATTTTGTTGGGTGAACCGGGGGTTGGTAAGACTGGTGTTGTGGAGGGGTTTGCGCAACTTTTGGTACAAGGTAAGCTGCCGACTGAATTAGGCAGCCCTGCGGTGATTGAGATTACCCTTTCCTCGTTGGTGGCAGGGACAAAGTATCGTGGAGAATTTGAAGAGCGACTAGAGGCCATCGTGCACGAGGCATCGCAGGAGCCGAAGCCGATTCTTTTCATTGACGAAATCCATTTGCTGCTCGGTGCAGGATCGGCCGGCGGCAGCATGGATGCCGCGAACATTCTCAAGCCAGCATTGGCGCGTGGTGCAATTCGTGTGATCGGGGCGACGACAATTCGTGAATATCGTCAGACGATTGAAAAAGACGGTGCCCTGGAGCGGCGCTTCCAAGCCGTGCGCGTGGAAGAACCCAGTGCCGATGAAGCAGTAGCCATTCTACTCGCACTGCGCCCGCGCATGGAAGCGCATCACAGGATCGTTCTAGAAGATTCCGCGCTCCGAGCAGCCGTCGAGTGGTCCATCCGCTACCTGCCAGATTTTCGGTTGCCTGACAAGGCACTTGATTTAGTCGATCAAGCGTGTGCAGCGGCGAGATTTCAGACCCTTACTCCCGGAAAAAAATCACTGGCAACCATCATCGGTCGCGAGGAGATTGCTCGTGTGGTGGCGGCGCGATGTGGGATTCCTGTGGGCACGCTCTCGGCTGATGAGGGCATACGCTTGATGGCATTGGAAAGCGATCTTGCAAAAAGAGTCAAAGGTCAACCAGAGGCTATCACAGCTGTTGCAGAAGCTATGCGTTTTGCGCGTGCTGGATTGAAAAAAGCCAATCGTCCTGTGGGGGTCTTTTTGTTCGTTGGCCCCAGCGGCACTGGAAAAACAGAGCTCGCCAAGGCTCTAGCAGAAAATTTATTTCAGGATGAACGCCGCATGATTCGTTTCGATATGTCCGAGTTCATGGAAGAACACAGCGTGGCGAAATTGATCGGCGCGCCTCCTGGATATGTGGGGCACGATGAAGGCGGGCAGCTAAGTGAGGCGATTCGTTCCCATCCCTACAGTGTTGTCTTGTTCGATGAGATTGAAAAAGCACACCCGAGAATTTTGGATTTGTTTCTGCAAATTTTCGATGAAGGCTCGATGACGGATGCGCAGGGGAGAAAATGTGATTTTCGCGAGTCCATCATTATTTTGACGAGCAATCTTGGTGCGGGTGGGGTGGTGAAGAGGAAGGTGGGATTTGGCGCGGAGGCAGAGGCTGGGGGGCAAGATGCCCGCGCCACGGTGGAAGAAGCGATTCGCAGGCATCTGCGACCTGAATTGATAAATCGCCTCACCAAAATTGTTCACTTTGAGCCTTTGAGCATTGATGTTGCTCGTGAAATTATCACCAAGATGATTGTTCGTTTGAATCATCGCTTAACCGATCGAAACATTTCTCTTGTTGTTTCAGACAAAGTGGTCGAGTTCCTTTTATGCGAAGGGTTTAGTGAAGTGTCTGGTGCGAGAAACTTGGAGCGTTTGATCGATCAGAAAATCGGTCTGCTACTTGCGGATGCCATATTGAGCGGAAAAATCAATGAGGGGCAAACAGTGCAGTTCGATGTGATCGATGGTTGCATAGAGGTGGTGAATTTTCGTGTCTAAGTCTTCAGAGTTGCCCCATTTTGTTAGCTATTCCGGTGCTCCGAGTTGTAGCCAGTCGTGGAGGGCTTGTTTGAGGGTCGGGTGAATGGTGGGTAAAGGGAAGGGCGGCATACTGTTGGTTTGGAGCATGCCGTGGATCGGGCTTTTTTCGATCTCGCTGCGATTGATGACACGGCTGAGTTTTTCATAGCTGCTGAAGTCATGCTGGCTGCCTGCGCCATGGCAGGTGATGCAGTTTTTCGCGATGAGGTTTTCGTGAATCCACGCATAGTTCAATCGCTCTTTTTGATAGACAACAGCTTCTCCGACGGTGCGTTTGATGATGTCGCGGCCAGCGCGTTTGTCGAAGTATTCAAGCAGTTGCTGATGGGTGTCACCGTTGTTCTCGCGCTGGACGATTTGCAGAGTGAGTGGTTTTTCGATGCTT
>CANHKJ010000043.1 GCA_947460915.1 Verrucomicrobiia bacterium | reverse complement strand
GCCATGAGGTGCCCAGCGCGTTTGATGTCGAGAAACTTCTGTCGCTGAAATTTCGGCATCCACTTGATCCCAAAGCGCATGCAAACGAGACTCTTGAAAAGTCGATGCCATGTGGGCTGAATAGCGCTGTGCGAGACGACGTTTGAAGGTCGTGTTAGCCTTCAGACGCACAAGCACGTCTTCGTTTGCGAGCATGTCGGCAAGAATTCCTGTGGTAGTTCCTGTGGATAATGTGCGGTCCATGTCGGTGAGGAACCATTTCCAGCGTGCGCCCGCTTTTTTCTGCTTCCAGAATTCACGATTGTGATACCAGCTTGTATTGTTTCCGTATGACTCGGAAATGACGAAATCCATGAAACTCTCGACGTCGATTTTCGATTCCACGTAGTCCCAGTTGGCCTGCACTGTGAGGTCAGCTGAATTGATGAAAGCCATGAACTCCAGCCAGTCATCGGTGTCACCTTTATCAACGCCAAGCGTCACATCGCCGCTCGTAATGTGTCCGTAGAGCAAGTGATCGACATCATCAGAGTTTACATGATACTTTTGTGCAAACCACATGTCGTCCCAACGCTCGCGCAAATCGTGCAAGCCGTAATAGCTGCCGTTCACAAATACAACTACAGGTCGAAAATCGGCCGTATCAACATTCAAAAACCCCTTGGCAATCTTTGCCCAGATCGCATCCCGCAGCATTTCATTAGCCCAGCGGTCACCGCCGTCGCGAAGGGTCATTCCTGTGTGCAATGCGTTTTTCGATCCGGGAAACAAATCGTATTTGATTTCACTGGAGCCGTACTTTCCACGCACGGCGAGATTCATAGCCTTTTGTGGATGCACCCAATTATTCTCTCCGCCGATGCGAATGCCGACGTTGGCGCTAAATTTCCCAGTGCCACCAGGCGCGAAAAATTCAACGTGTCCTGGAGCATCTTTGCCTTTGTAAACATCTCGCGCACCGAGAGCGGAAAAAGTGGTGCTGCTGACAAGAGGCTCATGCGTATTCAGATAAATACCAATCGTATTGCCAAACAATGTCTCAGGATCTGCTACCACGGAAACATAAGGTAAGCTACCCTGCGTCTCACCAATGAAATACGTTTGCGTAACAATCTGACCTGTGGCTTTTCCCGCTTCAAAACATGCAGCACGTAGGATCGTGGTAGCTGATAACTCCAGTGGTGCCGAATAAAGCAAAGAACTGCTCTTTGGGTTAGAGCCATCAAGTGTGTAGCGTATTTCCCCCGAACTCGTATTGAGTGTGACGGTCTGAGCTGAGGCGTAAACTCCACCTGATGGCGAAACACTCACATCATTTCCAGTATCGCGCACACTATCTACTATAGACGTAGTATTTTCAGCATTGGGCGTGGATTCGGCGAACTGCTTCCATTGCGTAGGTGAAGCGGCATCGCGACCATAGGAAACATCGGTCACTTGTTGCGTGTATGTGACGGTATCGACCAGTGAGCCACCAGTAATCGAGCTAGCAACGAGGCTCAAATCTAGGCTCAAGTCTGAGCTGCCAGCTGTAGCCTGATGAACCTCCACAGCAATTACGTTAGTTCCAGCTACTAACAAATTCGCAGGAATGCTGTAAGGGTAGAAAGTATTTTCAGCTGGTGCAGCAACAGCTACGGTCGCTAAGGTTTGATGATTGATCGTGCCAGTAGGCATATTGCGCCGCACGACTTCTGCCCCATTGAGATAGACAACAGCGCCATCATCAACCAGCAGATTCAAGGTGAGGCCTTGATACGCAGATGGATCAGCGACATTGAAACTGTGGCGAAAGTAGGTGGTGATGTATTTGTTATTACTACTGGGACCGAAGGAAACGGTTGTGTTTGGAGCATCTGCATATCCAAGTTCAGATTTGCCGCTGCTCCATGTCGAGTCATCGAACACCCGAACCCGCCACTGGGTGCTTTGGTCGCTGCCATTATCGAGAAATTTCCATGTCGCCGCATTCGCAGGAGTGGGGACTGCAGAGTTTACCAGTGTTATTGAGTTGATTCCTGTTGCTTGCGTAAGAGTGAGCGTTTCTCCTGCTGCTGATAGACTGAAGTTGGTATGATAGCGCTCAGTGGTAAAATTCCGCCACGGCCAGTAACCGCGAGGAAAGGATTGGCCAGGAATCGCATCGTGACCGTCAGCCATGATCATGAGATGGCCATTGGCTGGAATCGAGGCCGATGCGGGAAATGGCCATTTGTAAGGATTGGCGGGATCGTCGCTGAGAAAGTAGTTTTGGAGACTCGCCACCGTGCTGCCTGTGTTTTTGAGCTCGATCCAGTCGGGGTAGTCCTCAAAGTCCACGACATCGGGGAATGATCGAGCATTGGAAGCCATGATTTCATTGATCTGTACTTGGGCATGAGCAGCTGAGATAATGACACTTAGACAAGTAAACGCGAGGATTTTCATAGGTGGCTTTGGTAGAAATCCTTAAATCACGATTTCGTCACCAAGTCAATAAGATTCCTTATTGACACTTAGTCTCATCAAGCGAATTTTCGACACTTGCCTGTTGATTAGGCTGTGCTATAAATTCTCCATGCCTACCCTGTTTGAAAAAATCTGCGCACACGAAATTCCGGCAGACATTGTCTATGAAGATGAACTCTGCGTGTGTTTTCGCGATATTGCCCCGCAAGCACCCGTGCATCTTATACTTGTTCCTCGCAAGCCAATTCCACGCATCGCAGCAGCTGAAGTGGATGACGCAAGCATTCTCGGACACATGATGTGTCGCATAGGTGAAATCACCCGCACTGCAGGCCTTGCGGACAACGGCTTTCGGGTGGTGATTAACAATGGCAAAGATGGCGGAGAAACCGTTCCGCACTTACACATTCATTTGTTAGGCGGAAGACTCATGACATGGCCTCCGGGCTGAAGAACAGTTTTCACAACATTGACTTGCCATTTAGTACAAAAAGCACCAAGCTTATCGCCGAGTGAAAGAGTATTTCCTACGAAGAATTTTGTTAATACCGCCCACGTTGTTTGGCATCACGGTGCTGGTCTTCATGATCATGCGCTTGGCTCCTGGTGGACCGATGGAAGAAGATTTGAAAAAACTCATGGGCTCGCCGGAGGGGAAATCAACTCGTTCACGCGAGCAGAGTGGTTTCTCACTCACTCCGGAAATGCTTTTGAATCTGGCGGGTACTTACAATCGCGATAAATCAAGTATTCGGCATTACTTTGAATGGCTGGGAGTGATGCCACGCGATACACGCAAAACCGCTGCACTTTTCAAGGAGGGTAACACCACAGAAATTACGCTACCAGGAACGATTTCCACGGTAAAAGTTCATCGTGATGGAGAGGGAAAAGGTCACATCGAAGGACTTGATGCAGAGAAATATGGAGAATGGTCTTTGCGCATTCAGTCGCCCGCTGAGCAAGCACGAATCTGGCGCAAGCATGTTCCTGGAAATTACCAAATGCCTGCCGATACACCATGGCGTGCAGAACTGTACCAACCAAGTTATCGTGGTTTACTTCAGGGCAAGCTCGGCAACTCAATGAGTTACCAAGATCCAGTTTCGGGGATGATTACGCAACGCATGCCGATCTCGTTATTTTTTGGCATCATGCAGTTGATATTGCTCTACGGCATCTGTCTCCCGCTCGGTATCATCAAAGCAATCAAACACCGCACTTGGCTTGACAATGTTTCATCGATCACCGTGTTTGCAGGCTATGCCATTCCTGGATATGCACTCGGATCACTGCTAGTTGTTTTTATCTGCGCTAAGGGTTGGTTCCCAATGGGCGGACTGGTCAGCGATAATTTTTCTGAACTCGGCACTTGGGGCAAAATCAAAGATCTTGCCGATCACGCAGCCATGCCGATGGTCTGCTACATGGTTGGCTCCTTTGCGATGATGACGATGATGGTAAAAAACAACCTCATGGATCATCTTGCAGCGGATTACGTGCGCACGGCTGTCGCCAAGGGCGTGAGTTTCCGCCGCGCCGTATTCGGACATGCATTGCGCAATTCTTTAATCCCGATCGCCACGACGATTGGTGGCGTAGTCGGAATTTTTGTCGGTGGCTCGATGTTGATTGAGAAAATTTTCGACATCGATGGCTTTGGGTTGCTGCAATTCAGTGCGCTCGTCGAACGCGATGAAACCATCATCATGGGTACGCTGACCATCTCGGCATTTCTCTTGCTGGTCGGGAACGTCATTTCCGACTTCGCCGTAGCGATGGTTGATCCAAAAATTTCCTTTGATTGATATCCCCGATGACATTTCCACGAAAAATTTCCCTGGCACTCCTCGCCATCATAGCCTTGGCCATTGTCGGTCGCATCTGGGGTCTAGAACTGCCCTCAGTCCGTTGGTTTTTCTCGTTTGAGCTCACTGAGACGATGAGTGCGGCGTTGCCTAATTTAGCGAAAATCTATCGCGATTTTTTTGGCGCTGTGCTGCTGGGACTGCTGCTTGTCATTGCGATTTTGTTATGGATCGCGGGCAAGGATTTCGAATGGAATCCGATGACCTTGAGACGAATCAAACGCTTCCGTTCTCTGAAACGTGGCTATCGGTCGTTTCTTTTGCTAATGGGATTGATCGTTCTTACCTTGCCAGACCAGTGCATCGTCGGGCGCAAGGCATTGCTAGTGAAATACGAGGATCAGTGGTTTTTTCCAGCCTTTGTGACTCAGAATTACCACGATGGCATCTTCGGAGGAGACCCCGATCTGGGGGCAAACTACCGTAGTATTCGCGATCGCTTTCGCTTGGAGAATGAAGGCAATTTTGTGATTATGCCGCTGGTGCCATGGGACATGACTTTTGATACGGATGAGTTAGAGAAAGCCGAACTAGAAAAACGTGACGGCGTTTTTTATGAGATCGGGAAAAAGAAACCCTATGAAGGCTTAGCAACAGCTTACGATCCTACTGCGCCTGAGAAAAAAGTGCGCGAAGTCACCTTGCGCGAAGGAAAATTTCAGGGGCTCACGACGATTTACAATGCTCAGGGTGATCCGATAGCCAAGGAGACTTGGAAAGCGGGCAGCTTAGTCGAGCAAGAGGCCGAGACCCCGATCGATTCGGTGATCGAGGTGAAAGGACTGATCTTTTTCGCATTGAAGTATCCCCCCACCGCGCCATCGTGGAAAAGGCATCACTTGTTAGGCACGGATTCGCGAGGCTGGGATTTGTTTGCGCAGCTCTATGGAGGCCTGCAAGTTGTCTGCAAGGCATCGTTTCTCTATGTCATCCTCACCTTTTTCATCGGCATTGTTGTCGGACTTACCAGCGGTTACTTCGGCGGGCTCTTTGACTTACTCGCACAGCGGATCATCGAGATCCTCAGCAACATGCCGTTTCTATTCATCGTGATGATCATCGCCTCGCGCATTGGTCGGGAAAATGTCAGCATTCTCACGATCATTGCGGTGCTGTGCATTTTTTCGTGGATTGGCATCAGCACGTACAAACGCACGGCGGCATTCAAAGAAAAAGCCCGTGACTATGTTGCAGCAGCGCGCGTATTGGGCGCAGGAACGCCACGCATTCTATTTCGACACATTTTGCCCAACGTGCTCTCGACGTCTATCACCCTTGTGCCATTCTCGGTGACAGCAGTGGCGACATCGCTGACAGCTCTTGATTTCCTCGGATTTGGTCTACCAGATCGCTACCCCAGCTGGGGCACCTTGCTCGCAGATGGGCTCGCCAATCTCGAATCACCTTGGATCGTTACTTCCGTGTTTGCCATCCTCGTGTTGCTATTGCTACTCATCACCTTTGTCGGTGAAGCGATTCGTGAAGCCTTTGACCCCAAAAAATTCACCACCTACCAATGATGCGATTTCTCTCACGGTTCTTATGCGCCTCCCTCGTGGGGCTGCTGCTGTTAGGTTGCGACAGCGGCGAGACATTTCCTGCTTATGATAACACGGAAGAGCGCAGCGTTTTTTACCAACGCTACAATAAGACGTCCACTGATGAGGCGCAAAAAAATCTGGTCAAGCTCCAAGCTGAGCTTGGCAAAGCCACAGAGCAAATTCAACGAGGCGATCTTCAACGACGCATCAAGCTGCTAGAAAAACGCCTGGCGGACGGTCCTTATTTTCAATGGAAAGAAGAAGCGGATTTGCCCGCAAATTTGACTTGGACCACTAACCTTGAGGATCCAGATATCGGCTCGCCGAATGCCAAAAAAGGCGGCACCTACAAAGCCTTCATCCCCGGCTTGGCCTATCCACCAACTCTGCGCTGCGTAGGTAAAGGTGGCAACAACAACTTCCGCTCGTATCATTGGAATAACATCGAACTCGGGCTCGTGGGCGGCCATCCGAATACCGGTAATATCATCCCGTCGCTGGCAGATCGCTGGGCCGTTGCCGAAGACATGCAGACCGTCTATTTTCACATCGATGATCGGGCCAAGTGGTCCGATGGCGATGAAGTGGTGGTCGATGACTTTTTCATGGCTTTCTACGTCTACCTCTCGCCCTATTTGACTGAACAGTTCTATCGCACCTACTACGGTGAGCAATTCAGCGGCATCACAGCCTATGGCAAAAATTATCTAGCCATCCGCCTCGCAAACCCCAAACCCAAAACTGCGTTTTTCGCTAACCAATTGCCCTTCCAAGCGAAGTTTTACAAAGCCTTCGGGCCTGACTTCGAGGAGCGATACAACTGGCTGCCACGCCCGACAACAGGCGCTTATAAAATCTTACCCGAAGATATCAAAAAAGGCCGAGCCATCACCTTGACGCGAGTGAAGGACTGGTGGGCTAAAGATTTGAAGTACTACCGCTACATCTTCAATCCTGATCGAATTGAGTATAAACTCATCCGTGACAGAGAGAAAATTTTCGTGCTCTTCAAACGCGGGGAAATCGATGTCTTCCCAGTGATCAATGACATGAAGTATTGGTATGAAAAAACCGAGATTCCAGAGGTCTTCCATGGATACATCGAGAAGGCGACGTTTTACAATGACTACCCTCGCCCACCCTACGGACTCTACTTCAATCAAGCGCATGCCCAACTAGCGAACCTCGATCTGAGGATCGGGCTGCAGCATGCCACGCACTGGGAGCGAGTAATCAAATTTGATATGCGCGGCGACTCGAATCGCCTCCACATCCTCAACGACGGCTTTGGTTCATTTTCCAACTCTGAGATTGTCACCCGCCCCTTCTCTCCCAAGCTTGCCGCCGAGGCCTTTGCTCGTGCGGGCTATACGAAGAAAGATGCCAAGGGCATCTGGATGAATGACGATGGGCAAAAACTTTCCTTCACCATCAGTTACACCAAGGCTCCACTTCTCGATCAAATCATGCAGCGCTTGAAAGAAGAAGCGCTCAAGGCAGGGGTCGAGTATAAGCTTGAAGGCCAAGACGGCACCGCCAACTACCAAATGGTTGCTCAGAAAAAACATCAAATAGCATTCACTGCTTGGGGCATCACTCCACCATTTCCTGACTACTACGAATTTTTCCACTCCAAGGAAGCCTACGAACCCGGCACCAAGACGCCGCGCAGCATGACCAATAACATTTTCACCTATGCAGACCCAGCGGTGATGGACCCTCTGCTTGAGGCCAATCGGAATGCAACTACCGAGGAAGAAATCAGAGAAACAAGCTACGCGATCGAGGAAAAAATCCACAACGAAGCACTGTGGAGCCCAGGATGGAAAAAAGATACCTACCGCAGCGCGCATTGGCGCTGGATTCAATGGCCTGATGACTTCAATGTGAAAATCTCTGACGAACCAGAAATGAGCTACGTTTTCTGGATCGATGAAGACATCAAGAAAGAGACCAAAGAAGCCATAAGTGATCAAAAAACTTTCCCTGAGGTAAACCGAGTCTACGACAAATATCGCATCAAGATGGGAGCTGAGCCATGAGTGAAATACTGTTAGAAGTCAAAAAACTGATCACCGCGTTTGATACCGACAACGGCTTGCTCCGTGCTGTTGATCAGGTATCATTCGATGTCGCCAAGGGTAAAACTCTTGGCATCGTGGGTGAATCTGGATGCGGAAAAAGCGTCACGGCGATGTCCATCGTGAAGCTACTGCCACAGCCAGCAGGCCGAATTCTCGAAGGGGAAATTTTGTTTAAAGGCAAAGATCTCGTGAGCACATCTCCCGAAGATATGCGCAAGATTCGCGGCAATGAAATTGGCGTAATTTTCCAAGAGCCGATGACGGCGCTCAATCCCTGTCACCGCATCGGCAAGCAGCTCAGCGAGTGCTTTTTGCTGCACAAAGGCATGAACAAAAAAGAAGCTTGGGAGGCATCGATTGAGATGTTAAAGCTCGTGCGCATCCCTGCTCCTGAACAGCGCATTGGTGACTATCCACACCAACTTTCCGGTGGCATGCGCCAGCGGATTGTCATCGCCTTGGCTTTGGCCTGTCGACCAGATTTGATCATTGCTGATGAACCGACAACCGCGCTCGATGTCACCGTGCAGGCGCAGATTCTTGACCTGATCAAAGAGCAACAGCAAAAGCTCGGCACCTCAATGATTCTCATCACACACGATCTCGGAGTCATTGCCGAAACCTGTGATGAAGTGGTCGTGATGTATGGCGGACGCGTCGTCGAACGTGCGCCGGTGTTAGATATTTTTCACAATCCGCGCCATGCTTATACGAAAGGATTGCTGGCCTCGATGCCGCACATGGATACGCCTCGTAAGACCATGCTGCCAGTGATTCCCGGGATGGTTGCCTCGCTCCAAAACTTCGTGCATGGTTGCCGCTTTTGCCAGCGCATGAAGCGTGAGGGATCAGTGCTGCGTGAGCGACCCATATACAAAGAAATTTCACCACTTCACTGGGTTGAGGCGTGCCCACTTTGCGTAGAAGGACTCTAACGAATTATGCAAGATTTATTATCCGTCGAAAATCTCAAGATTCACTTCCCCGTGCATGGCGGCGTGTTCAAACGTCAAATCGGTGCCGTGCGTGCCGTGGATGATGTTTCTCTGACCATTGCACCGGGAGAAACCCTAGGGCTCGTAGGTGAATCTGGTTGCGGCAAGTCAACACTCGGCAAGGCGATTGTGAGACTCTACAAGCCAAACGGCGGACGTATCTCCTTTCAAGGCGAAGATATTACTCACGCCACTCAATCAAAAATCCGACCTCTCCGCCGTGAGATGCAAATGATTTTCCAAGATCCCTCCGAGTCGCTCAATGCACGACACAGCGTGCGCTCAATCTTGGAAGAACCATTTTTGATTCACGGCATCGGCACCAAAGATGAGCGAAAAAAATGGGTTGCCGAATTGCTTGACCGCGTCGGCCTACCAAGTAGCTCGGCAGATAAATACTCGTTCGAATTTTCCGGTGGTCAACGTCAACGCATCGGCATCGCTCGGGCCATTGCGCTTAAGCCCAAATTGATCGTCTGCGATGAACCAGTGAGCGCACTGGATGTGTCGGTGCAATCGCAAGTGCTCAATTTGATGTTGGAGCTCCAGCAAGAAATGGGGCTTGCCTATCTCTTCATTGCTCACGATCTTGCGGTGGTCAAGCATATCAGTGATCGTGTTGCTGTCATGTATTTGGGCAAAATCGTCGAACTGGCTGATGCTGATTCACTCTATCGCAATCCGCGCCACGCCTATACCAAGGCCCTGCTTTCGGCAATTCCCGTTGCTGATCCTGCGGCGAAGAAAGAACGCATTCTGTTAGAAGGCGATGTCCCATCACCGATCAATCCACCGCGAGGTTCTGCCTTCGGCCATCGCATGAAACACCCGCTCTATGAGCAAACGGTCGACAAAGATCTACCGCTCACCGAAATCGCACCCGGCCATTTCGTGGCGGCTGATCCTTGCTGCCTTACGGCAGAAGATTACGCGCTCATGAGTTGAAGAATGCTGCATGACAAACTGTGCCAGAATTTTCGGCAAAAACTCGCTTGTGCCTTGACTCTGTGGAATTTGACTCTAGTTGTATTTTCACTATGCGACACACACTTTCGATCTTAGCCTTGAGCTCCACTCTAATGCTGCCGGTCAGCGCGAAAATTGCCGTAAAAAAAGTCACTGATGGCTTTGATCGCCCGGTATGGGTGGGCGTTCCACAATCGTCTAAAAAACAACTTTGGGTGATGGAGCAACATGGCGCGATCACCTCGGTGGACCCTGATTCTGGTGAAAAAACAGTTATACTTGATATCCGCAAGCAGGTCTCGCGTCAAGGCAATGAAGAAGGCATGCTAGGTTTGGCTTTTGCTCCTGATTTCACCAAGACAGGGCGTTTTTACATCAACTACGTGGATAAGGAGCATCACACCTGCATCTCACGATTCGAGGTAAAAGGTGGTAGCATCGATGCCTCCAAGGAAGAAATCGTTTTGCGCTACAAGCAGGATTTCCAGAATCACAATGGTGGCTGGATTGACTTTGGGCCTGATGGAATGCTCTATATTGGTAACGGCGATGGCGGCTCAGGCAACGACCCGAAACAACGTGCACAGGATTTGGGATCACTGTTAGGCAAAATTTTGCGCATCGATGTCTCTGTCGAAAAGGGTTACGAGGTGCCCAAAGACAATCCATTTTTGAAAAACAAAGAAGCTAAGCCGGAGATTTGGGCCTACGGAGTTCGTAACCCATGGCGTTGCTCGTTTGACAAAAAAACTGGCGATCTGTGGATTGGCGATGTAGGCCAGAACCACTGGGAAGAAATTAGCTACACCACGCACAAGGATGGATTCGGAGCAAATTTTGGCTGGCGCTTGCGCGAAGGCGAGGTCGCTACACCAGCCAACGATGTCGGAGGAGACAAGCCAAAGGACAATGTCGAGCCGGTGTATGTTTACAAACACGGTGGCGGCAAGGATGAGGGGTTCTCTGTGACTGGTGGCTACTTCTATCGGGGTCCGATCAAGGAATTGCAAGGTCGCTACATTTTTGCTGATTACCAAAATCCTCGGATTTGGTCCTTCGAGTTGAAAAACGGCAAGGCTCGCGATTTCAAAGATCACACCGATGAACTCCAGCCCGATGGTGGTAAGATTAAGCAAATCCCATCGTTTGGAGAAGATCTCGATGGCAATGTTTTCATCGTCGATCATTCAGGTCCGGTCTATCAAATCATTGATGCCGAGTAATGATCTCAGGGTGACTGGCAAGAGTCGCCCTGAATTTTTTCACGCTAACCTTGCCAAAACTTACGCAAAGGCGTAGGATATCGGCTGTGAACGACCAAAGATCCATCTTCTTCCGCGCTATTGCGCGCTGGATCGCTGTGTTTTTTTTACTGGGATTCTTCGGAGCGTCTTGCCAAAGAAAACCGAACTACACTTTGGTCAACCACACGTATGAGAAACCACGTCTGGGCGAAAAAACTTTCACTACAACTGATAGGCAGAGCTTTTCTTATCGCAAATTTCTCAATCAATCGAAAAAGAACAACGAGCCGAAAACAGTAGTCATTGCGCTTCATGGATTTTGCGGAGCTTCGATCGACTATGCAAACCTGGGCAAGCATTTGCTCGAAAAATATCCTGATATTGCGCTTTACGCCTACGAGGTGCGCGGTCAAGGGCTAGACCCTGTGCACGAGAGACGTGGAGACATTGATCAAGCGGAGAATTGGTATCGCGATCTCGACACATTTACACGCCTAGTTCGTCAAAAACACCCACGGGCGAACATCGTTTGGCAAGGCGAGAGCATGGGCTCGCTCATTTTGACTAACGCCTATCGCACTGAGATTGATCAGGGCCGTAAGCCTGCTTGTGACGCGATCATCATCACCTCGCCTGTTGTCGGCATACGCGGTGATTTTCCGACTTGGAAGAAACATACGGTGCGCGCGATTGCGAAAATTTTCCCCTCCGCACGTCTCTCGCTCGAGACTCTATCGGGAGGACAAAGTGTGCAGATGACGGCTGACTCCACGCACAATGAACAGTCAGAAATCAATGCTTGGCATGTGGAGCGGCACACCTTGCGCTTGCTAATTCAGTTGCACGACATGATCGAAGATATGAAACCTTCGGCATCGATGATCAAAGTGCCCACACTCGTCGTTCATGGAGGTCAAGATTATTTCACTGATGCAGCCGATGTGGAAGATTTCTATCGCAAGCTGTCTCAGACACCTAAGAAAAAGCGCTTGTATTATCCAGAAGCTCACCATTTGCTGATGTATGATGTGCAAAAGGAACGAGTCATGGGAGACATCGGCAAATGGCTGGACCAACTTCCTGCTCGCAATTCTCACACTGCACATCACAGGTAAGTCGTCAAACTTGCCACAGTGCTTTCATCGAGACGACGCACTAGAGCGGTCGTCAGCGATACCAAGGCGAGGTAGTCATTGATATCGATGATGGAGTTGTGCGAGTGAATGTAGCGCGCAGGGACACCCAACACGATGCTCGGCACACCTGAGCCAGACTGATGAATCGAGCCCGCATCCGTACCGCCGCTGCGCCGCACGGTAACTTGATATGGAATGCCCTCGTCTTTTGCGACGTGAATGGCCAGTGCTGCAAGGCGTGGATTTGTAATCGCAGTGGGGTCGAATAATCGGATTTGTACGCCACCCCCAAGTCGCCCTTGTGATTCTGAGCGAGCAAATCCAGGAGTATCATCAGCTGGTGGACCTTCTAGAACCAAAGCTACATCCGGACGCGTGAAATGAGCCGCTGTTTTCGCGCCTCGCAGCCCCACTTCTTCCATCACAGTGCCTGCAAGAATGAGATGATTCGGGTGTGCTGATTGGCACAGAATTTGTCCACTCTGAATGGCCGCAGCCATACCAACCCGATTGTCAAAGGCCTTCGCCATGTAAAGATCCTCGCGACCCATCGGTGTAAATTGACTCACGGGCGCAATCGGGTCCCCCAAAGAAATTCCCATTTCACGTTCAGCCTCCTCACGCGATGACGCTCCCACGTCGATAAACATTTGATCGAGAGGGATGATTTGCGAACGCTGCGAGGCGGGCAAAAAGTGTGGTGGGCGCGATGCTACAACACCGAGAAATTTTTCACCACTACGTGTGCGAACCTCAACCCGCTGTGACAACAACGAATGCTCCCACCAGCCACCAACCGCCACAAACTGCAAAAAGCCATCGGGCGTGATGTTCTGCACCAAAAATCCCACCTCATCCATATGGCCTGCCACCAGCACCCGCGGACCATATCCGGTTGCGCAGAAAACAGAACCGCAGCCATCTGTGCTTAAGTCGCCATGTTCTTCCATCTCATCCACAAAGATGGCGCGGACTTCATCCTCATGACCAGGCACAGAGTGCGCCTCAGTAAGCTCCTGCAACAACGACAATGCCTTTTTCTGCATGCGCAAAATTATACTCATCTGACGTCGCGATGCCAGCAGATTTTATCGTTTTGGCAGGATCAGGGATACTCGACAATCACGCGATAGAATGTTTTAGGTGCCGTGGTGACTGGCAGCGTATGGCTGCTTTCCCCTACCCCTTGCGGCACTTGAATCAGATCCAGCCAAGTTTGCAAATTGGTGGAGCTTTGAATGTGATAGCGCCGATCTGCTAAACGAATTAAGCTCATGCTGGTGCCATTATAGACGGCTTTGAATCGTGATACTTTGTTGTTAGGATCGTGTCCAGAAACCCATTCGTCACGATTGCTCCAGCCATCACCGTCCAAGTCCTCGAGCGCATCTGGCAGACCATCATTGTCAGCATCATAATCCTCCCAGTTGGCGAGTCCATCACTATCGGAATCGGCTGTGCCTTCGAGTAAATCTGTTAGACCATCGTCGTCGTAGTCGCCATCGGATAGAGCGATCCAATCGATTTCAAAACTTGATCCACTACCTCCCGTGGGATCATAGCGGAAATCCCGAATGATTTGTCCCACCCATTGCGCGTGTTGATCAGGAGTGAAAACAAGAATGCGCCACTGTTGTGCAGGCGTGTAGGATTGATTGATTACCCGTGATCCAGTGAAACTGAGTCCGCCCTCACGGCCCCAAAATAACTGAGCCGTGCCAGTGGCTGTGCTCTTGTATCGAATCAAGACATGTTTCACCAAATCACCGGAAGCATAACAAGCCGAGTTTTGGGAAAACTGTGGGTCAGCCGCACTAACCAACGCCGAAACAATTCCGTTAGATATTGTTAGGGCTCCCGTGCCTCCCGCAGCGGTCCACCCAAGTGCTTGGTTGTTTTGAGAGAAATCCCACCGCGCTTGCAACGAAAAATAGAACGTCTGCTCTGACACACTGGTCACACCATCGGCGGTGGCTTTCACTCGAATCACGTATGTTCCTTCTCGCGAAAACGCCACTTTCGGCGCATTACTATTTTGCGATTGGAATGTCACCAGTCCAGGGCCGGAAACTTTTTCCCAAGCCCAAGTCACCGGACGATCCGCTTGCGCTTGGAGCGTGAAGCCATTTGCCATTGTTGGATTTTGACCCGCAGCAAAGGTGATCAATGGCACTTGCGGAGCCACGCCTTGCTCTACCAGAGTCACTTGATCGAAGTTCGCTACGGAGTTGCCATTGTTGTTTACCGATGCCATCATGAGACCAACGTGCAGCGTTTCGGGTGCATTGTTCAGAGCCATGACATCGCCGAATTGTGTCCAGTTCGAACCATCGGTAGAGCGATGGCAAGTAATCGAAGATCCACTGCGCGTGAGCCGCAACCAGTAAGGAGCGGAAAACGATGTCGTGCCCGCGGTGTTTCCCGCAGTTGCACCACCGCTATCGACGCGTTGTTGCCATGTGATGCCATTTCGTGGAGTCACTGCCAAAAAGGCGTTTGGGCTAGCGGCTGAGGTGGCAGCTCGAACCATAATACCAGCTTTGGCCCAGACATCAGTGCGATCTTGAGAATTCACTCGAACAGTCATTTGCGCATCTCCGCTAAAAGTTTGACGCAACAAATACCCTTGGTCAGCTGTGCCCCAGATGTCAGCACCACTGCCCGAAACATTGACCGTAGTGCCACTGATGCTATGGCTACCAACGATTTCAGCAGCACCAAGATCGGCTCCAACCCATGTTCCTGAAGCAGCAGCCTGACCAGCGAGAGGTTCTAACAGAACTTGTGAAAAAACACATGGACACAAGGAATCATTAGTGTGTGAGGTGACAGCCAAGCCCCACAGTGCCGCTGCGGGCATACTGGGGATTGCCACAGTGGCACCTTGTTGCGACCAAGTTACACCATCAACGCTTCGCCATGAGGAGAAGTCATTTCCGACGCGCCGCACGCGAAGCCAATAGGGTGCGCGCAAAGTGTGAGCATCCGTTTCTGTATACGCTGCGTCTTCTGGGCGTTGATGATAACGCACGCTGCCCCCGCTGCGGACAGTAGCTGAAGAGTGAAAACTTTCGCGCATCAGCGACCCACGCATCATAATTCCACCAAACGCTTGCCCTCCATTATTAGCACTAAAGCTTGTGACACGAGCTGTAATAAAACCATCGCCACGCAGCGGTTTCCAAGCAAAGCGAAATGAATCGCTGACTTCTTCAAAGCCCATGCCTGATCCAGTAATGGATGCCGTATTGTTAGATCCAAAGCTATGACTGCCAGTCGTTGTTGCACCGCCAACATTTTGCATGCGCCAACTGCCTTTCAGGTCCATCATTGGACCACTCGACGGCGCTGCTCCTTCATAACACAAAACCGCAATGGTTTCGACAATGCTGTTAGATCCTTGCGTGGCAGTAATCGTGAACTGATACGTGCCGACCACAGGAAAACGGGCGATGGATGGCAGTGCAGTGCTTGAAGTGAGAATCGCATTCGCTGGGCCCGCAGTTTGGACAATGCTCACGGAAGCTCCCGCACCTGTCACAGTGCCATTGATTTCAATGTGCTGTCCTTTCTCTACATTCACCCGACCAGTCGACGGCGATGTAAGAGACATTGCCAATGGCGCGGCTATGTATTCGGTCCGCAATTCATCGATCATAGTCGATATATCAGCATCGGGTAACGCTCCACGGTAGATCCGTAGTTCAGCAATCGCACCATCAAAAAATCGAGAAGTGAGGCGACTGCCGCCGAGTGTAAGACTTGATCCAAGTCTTGCGACATTGAGGAATTCAGCGCCTTGCACACGCGATACCTGCGAGACCTGATCTACGAAAAGTGAAACATTTCGATCAAGGCCAACGGCGTCT
>CANHKJ010000042.1 GCA_947460915.1 Verrucomicrobiia bacterium | reverse complement strand
GAGCGAGCCGCAAGTTTGCGAAAGGTGATATCCTAAACGCTGAAGATCAACAAGTCCTCCAAGAGTCGATGGCAGAAACCTATAAAAAGACCAAGTAACCTGAAATATGCGGGTCTATTTTTAAGCAAATTTCATCATTACCATCATGAATCGGCACGAATTTTTCACTCATCTGCGCAGTTCTCTTGCCATTTTTCCCACCTTGAAAGATTCCTTGCCGTGTTTGGAAATGGTCAAGCGGAACTCAGGGGAGAATCTGAATATTCTAGCGACAGAGGATACGCCAACAGTCGAGAGTTTTTCGGGTTGATCAAATTTTTGCTGTAAGTCCCGGATCAAGACTGGTGAAAAATGCAATCATACTTATCGAGTTATCGTTAACCGCGGGTGAATTAGGTTGTTTATCGGCGAGTCGCAAAACTCGATTGTCGTGTCGATTCAGTTGCTAGTATGCATATTGGAAACACAAAACCCAGCGCGATGCGCTGGGTTTTTAGGAAGTGGCACTGTTTGGGTGAATGAAGCAGTTAGTGATCGCAACCGCAGCAGGCAGGGGATGACTCTTGCGTGGGATCACAGGCAGGTGCTTCCATTTCGGGATTGGGTAGTTGCGTGCCGAGGCCGAGTTTGGCGAGTAGGTTGCGGTCTTTTTCGACGGCGGGATTTTTGGCGGTGAGCAATTTGTCACCGTAGAAAATCGAGTTGGCACCCGCGTAGAAGCACAGGCTTTGGGCTTCGTCGCTGAGCATGGTGCGCCCGGCGGAGAGGCGAACCTTCGCTTTGGGAACGGCGATACGAGTGACGGCAATCATTCGCACGAGATCGAGTGGATCGACTTGGGCATTTTCAGCCAGCGGAGTACCTGGCATCGGCATGAGTGCATTGATCGGGATCGATTCGGGTTGAGGATTGAAGCTGGAGATTACTTCGAGCATTTTTAGTCGATCTTCAATGGTTTCGCCCAAGCCCAAGATGCCACCGCAGCAGACGGACATACCAGCATCTTGTGCGTGCCGAATGGTGCGCAAGCGATCCTCGAAGGTGTGTGTCGTGACGATGTTGGGGTAATGTTCAGGGGATGTATCGACGTTATGATTGTAGGCGGTAACGCCCGCTTGTTTGAGCGCAGAGGCTTCTTCAGGGCCGAGTTCGCCAAGCGTGACGCAGACTTCCATGCCGAGCTTGGCGACATCGCCAACGATATCGAGCACTTGCTCAAAGCGCTGGGTGCCCATGCGCACACCACGCCAAGCGGCACCCATGCAAAATCGGGTCGAGCCTGTGGCGCGTGCTTGGAGGGCTCGCTCCATGACGAGTTCCTTGGACATTAGTCTCTCGGCCTCGACGCCTGATTTGTAGCGAGCCGATTGGGCACAATAGGAGCAATCCTCCGAACAGCCGCCGGTTTTGATTGATAGGAGAGTGCAAAGCTGCACTTCACCAGCGGACCAATGTTCTTTGTGAACGGCGCGCGATTGATCGATAAGATCGAAGAGGGGGAGCTGATAGAGTGCGAGTAAATTTTCGTAAGTCATGAATCGATAGAGGTAGAAAGATGGATGTTTTGCTGCATGGCTCAGCGAGTCCAGCCACCAGAGGCGGCGGGGAATTTCCCTTGAGCGAGGGCACGGTAGTCGGTTTTGCCACGGGCGCCTTCTAGGCGGACGCCGAGTGCAGATTTCCAACGCGCAGTCATGCTCTCACCGCTGTGGCAGCCCCAGGATTTGCAGTAGGCTTTGTCGGCAAAGATTGAGGACTTGACGCGCCCGAGCTCACTTTCATGAAGCCATTGGGTGCAAACGGCGATAATTTCGGTACCGTAGTCGAGGCAGAAGCAATGCTTGTTTGAGTGGCCGAAGTAATCAAAGGTCTGGACGGAGCCGCGTGGGCGGTTGTTGAGGGCGCGAATGAGATCGGGGCCGGAGTTGATCCAGATGAGGGAGGCGTTACGTTTGCTTGCTTGAAGTTGGATCATGGAGATGTAGTTTTTGCCGTCTTCACGACCGCGCATTTCGTAAGAGGGACGGTAAACGATCCACACCAACTTGCCGGAGCCGCCATAGACTTTGCGGATTTCATCCATGCGCATGGTGCCGCCGCGGATGAAATTGGCCCACCATTTATCATGCTGGTCGTTGGCGGTGCGATAGTGCTCCCAACGATTTAGCGAGGGGCCACCTGAGACGATGACGTGATCAGCGATACTGAAGCTGTGCATCAGCAGGAGGAGCAGGATGGTGAGGAGTCTCTTAGGCATCGCGCCGCAAGCCTAGCGGAGCTTGGGCTGAAATGCGAGAGAAAAAAGTCATTGTTGATTGGTCTTATTGCCTGAGAATCGATGGGGCTAAAGACAATCGAAATCTGTTTTCTGCAAGAGATCAAATTGTGGTGAAGCCGTGGGAGGTGGGCGATCGGATCGTTAGTCATAAACTACTCTCTTGATCGGAGCGTCAGTATGTGTTAGTTGTGCGGCATGGAACCATTGATTCGCGATCTTTCCTCGGAGGATCGACCACGGGAAAAAATGCAGCGCATGGGTGTGCAGGCGCTGTCGAATGAGGAGCTGATGGCCTTATTTCTGCGCACTGGAGTGAAGGGTAAGAGTGCCATTCAGGTGGGGAGGGAATTGATTCAGCATTATGGCTCGCTGGCGATGTTGGGGCAGATGGACGTTGCGGAATTGAAAAAATTTCACGGTCTGGGCTTAGGTAAGGCTTCGCAGTTGGTGGCTGCTTTTGAGTTGGGGCGCAGGGTTTCGCTCGAGCAGGTGCAAGGTGTGCCATTGGATACGCCGCCAAAAATCTATGATCACTTTTCGCCGCAGTTGCAGCATTTGACGAAGGAGAAATTGTACGTGGTGCTTCTCAATGCGCGCCTCGTGATGGAATCGATGGTGGAAATCAGCTCAGGTTCGGTGAGCGAAACGATGGCGAATGTGCGCGATATTTTGCACCCTGTGATCAGCCGCAATTCCTATGCATTTTTCTTGATGCACAATCATCCAGCAGGAGATCCATCGCCGAGCTTGAATGATACGAAAGTCACCAAGAAGGTGCATGAAGCAAGTGAAACGATGCAGGTGCGCTTCATCGATCACGTGATCATAGGTCGCCCAGCGGAAGGTCGATCAGGCTATTTTTCCTATCGCGAAGCAGGCTTGCTTTGACGAAGCAAGCTCGTACGCATAAAACTCAAAGAATGCTATTGCGGAGAATCGCGTTAGGAGCCTGCGGGATGGCGAGGTGCTCGGGTTGGAGGTCCAGTCCGGCAAGTGGACGCGCGTGTTTTTCGGCATCTTCGAGGATATCAAGCTCGGGACGGAAATCGGCGGCGTGGTAGGAGCTGCGGACCAAGGGGCCGCTGGCTACGTGGCGAAATCCCTTGTCGAGCGCGATTTGCTTGTATTCGGCAAAGCGGTCGGGATGGATGTATTCGACGACGGGCAGGTGGCGTGGCGTAGGGCGCAGGTATTGACCGAGGGTCAAAACAGTGACATCGGCAGCGAGGAGGTCATCCATCGCGGTAAGAATTTCTTCGGGCATTTCGCCGAGACCGAGCATGAGGCCACTCTTGGTGGCAACCTTGCCATCGACCATAGCTTTGGCTTTTTTCAAAACAGCAAGGCTACGATGATACTTGGCGCGAGAGCGAACAAGCGGTGTTAGGCGTTCGACGGTTTCAAGGTTGTGATTGAAGATGTGGGGGCGGGCATCCATGACCATTTGTAGTGCCCAGTCGCGATCATTAAAATCGGGGACGAGCACCTCGATGATGATGCCAGGGTTGATGGCGCGGACGGCTTCGATTGTTTTCTGAAAATGCTCGGCTCCTCCATCACGGAGGTCATCGCGGGCCACGGCGGTGATGACGACGTGGCGCAATTTCATGCGTCGAGTTGCCTCTGCGACGCGAAATGGCTCATCTTCTTCGAGGGCATCGGGTTTGGCAGTCTTAACGGCGCAAAATCCACAGGCGCGGGTGCATTTTTCCCCAGCGATCATGAAGGTGGCTGTGCCTTGACCCCAGCATTCCCAGCGGTTTGGGCATTGAGCTTCTTCACAGACGGTGACGAGCTTGAGGTCAGTAATGAGAGATTTGGTGGACCAGAACGCGGGATTGTTCGGCAGGCGAACTTTGATCCATTCAGGCTTGCGCTCTTGATGGAGTAAGGGGTCCATCTTCATTTGCGGTCCGTGACAAGTGCTCATCGGCGGAGAGGATAGGGCGGATGGTCGCTGGCTGCAATCGTAAAGGTGAAACTTTTTTGCATTTACAGCTTACGGCGCTTGCTCTAGTTGTAGGTGCATGACTTTGTGGACACGTTTGGGTTTTTTGATTCCAGTGCTATGGTTGATGGGATTTGTGGTGTTTTATTGGGTGAACCATTTTTCCTCGGGATTCGTGCCTGATAAGTGGATTGTCACAGTGGGACATTTACTGGGGACAATTTTTGTGTGGATTTTCTCGATCACGATTGGTCAAACGACGATCAAGGAAGTGATCGATGTGGAAACGGAGGAGTCCGTCATCATCGAGAAGCCGCACAAGTTTTTGTTTTTCTCGGCGAAAATGTGGGGATTGATTTTGACGCTGGCCGTGGGCTGGTTTCTTTATCAACCGCCGCCGAAGTCTTGGTTGGATGAAGCATTTTTGCAAAAGGCAGCACTAGAGAAGCAATTGGCGAAAGCCACAGAGGAGGCAAAAGGTGTCATCTCTGGTGAGCCAGTGATGCGCGAGTGGATCAATGCGCAGGGCAAGAAGCTCAAGGCGAAATGCATTGGTCGAGAAAAAGCAGACGGCAAGGATCAGGTGATTTTTGAACGAGAAGATGGAACGACTGTGCGCTATGATTTTTCCAAGCTGTCAGCGAATGATCAGGAGTATGTAAACAGTCGTTTTAAATAAGCAATCATATCAACGCTATGAGCGAATTTTTTCACGCGCCATCCTTAATCTCCCGCAAGCGCGAGGGCGAGGAGATTGATGGAGGAGAAATTCGCAGGTTGATCGAGCGATTCACCTCGGGCAATGTCACGGATGCTCAGATGTCAGCCTTTGCGATGGCTGTCTATTTTCGGGGGATGACCGCAGCCGAAACCGCCGCGCTCACCTATGCGATGCTCGAAAGCGGCGAGCGTTTCGTTTTCCCAGGCGAACACCCACCGATTGTTGACAAGCATTCCACAGGGGGCATTGGCGATAAGGTATCGTTGATTTTGGCACCTTTGGTCGCTTGCTGCGATTGCTGGATTCCAATGGTGTCGGGTCGTGGTCTGGGCATTACGGGCGGCACGTTGGACAAATTGGAATCAATCCCAGGTTTTCGCGTTAATCTTACGATCGAGCAGGCGATGCGCCAGTTGGAGCAAATTCAGGTGGTGATGATGGGGCAGACGGAGCAATTTTGCCCGGCCGACAAAAAATTATACGCGCTGCGCGATGTGACCGGAACGGTGCCATCGATACCACTGATCACCGCATCAATCATGTCGAAAAAGCTGGCTGAGTCTTTGGATCGACTGGTGCTTGATGTGAAGTATGGCTCGGGCGCCTTCATGAAAACTCGTGAACAGGCGATCGTTTTAGCTGATGCGATGGTGGCCGTGGGTGTGGAAATGGGGGTAGAAGTCAGCACCGAGCTCAACTCCATGCAGGAGCCGCTGGGGCATGCGGTGGGCAATGTCTTAGAGGTGATCGAATCGATCAAAATCATGCAGGGTGGGGGACCAAAAGATCTTTTGGCCTTGGTTTTATCACAAGCAGAAAAAATCACAAAAATTTCTCAGAATCAATTGCTTGCAAAAATTCAATCGGGTCAAGTTTTGGAGAAATTTGAAACGATTGTTTTACGACAAGGGGGTGACCCTAGGAAGCTTTTTTCTTTAGCCGATCAGCACCGTGCAGCAGTGATTCGCGAGGTCCGCAGCGAGTCGCCAGGGACCGTGACAGCCTTCGATGCTGGCATCGTTGGGCAGTCGGCTCTGGAACTCGGAGCAGGCAGATCCCGCGCCAGCGATCCAGTTGATTTTGCCGTAGGATTCGATCGGTTGATTAAAAAAGGTGTTTGCATCGAGCGCGGCGACCTCATTGCCCGCATTCACGCTCAAAGCGAGTCTGCCGCCGATCGCGCCGAGCAACAACTGCGTCAAGCTCTAGTGCTGGGGTGATTTGCTTCTCTCACGAGAGGTGCTACGACTGGTGACTTATGCGACGACTCGTAGGGGCGATCATCAAGCTGGCTTGAAAATCCCCAAGTGAGTTTTGGGTGTGGATCGTCTTGGGTGCTACGACGCGGAACAATTGGCGACGATATTAGTGCTATTTTCGATGCGATAGACAAGGCTCTCAAAAACAAATGTGTTTGCCGCGAAATGTGCCAAGGGAAACGTAGTGACTCTCGAGAATCTTATATTCTCTGAAACTTCGGTCGTGCTGTATGCGCTTGACACGACGACACGATCTCTTCACAAGATGCCCGTCCCCGCAACAAGAACACTATTGACTGCCGTGATTCATCCTACCGCTATCATTTCCCCGAAGGCCGAAATCGGCGCAGATGTGACCATTGGCCCGTTTTGTGTGATCGGCGATCATGTTGTGTTGGGCGATGGCTGTGTGCTGCATTCTCATGTAGTGATTGAGGGACCATCCCGCATCGGGCCCAACAATGAGTTTTTTCCCTTCGCTGCGATTGGTGGCAAAACCCAGGATCTCAAGTATGTAGGTGAGCCGACGCATTTGCTTATTGGCACAGGTAATGTTTTCCGCGAAAATACAACCATTCACCGCGGTACACATGAAGAAATCCCTACGCGTATTGGTAGTCATAATCTTTTCCTATGTTACTCCCATGTGGCGCACGACTGCCAAGTGGGGGATCATGTGATTTTGTCTAACAATGGCACGCTGGCTGGGCATGTGGAAGTCGAAGATCATGCGATTGTATCTGGTTTTGCCGCCGTGCATCAATTTTGCCGCGTGGGGCAGCATTCGATCATAGGCGGCTGCACTAAGGTCATCCAGGATGTGCCACCTTTTATGATTGTCGATGGTAATCCTGCATCGACTCGGGGATTGAATCAAGTCGGTTTACAGCGTCGTGGATTCTCGGAGGATGATGTGCGTGCGCTGAAATCGGCATACAAAAAATTGTTCCTCAAAAAAGATGGCAATTTGACAACAGCTGTCAGCTCCCTTAAGGCGTCATCAGCGGCAAGCAATTCGCACTGCGCGCATTTGATCGACTTTGTCGAAAAATCTCAGCGTGGTTTGACTCGCTGAATTTGTTTTTGAACAAACTTTTTGATTTTTCTCAATTCTTTCCTTGACGCTGCAAAGCACTGCGCATAGGTTGCGCCCCCGCTGACAAATGGTCAGCCCCTAATATAGGTGAATTTTGTCCAAATTTTCCTATTCTATCGATTTACAGGATCATACAACCATATGGGAACGAAGAAAGCACCGCAAAAGCCAGCACCGCAAAAAGCCAGTGCATCAGCCAGCAAAGCGTCCGCACCGAAAGGCTCATCCATCAAGGCGGCAACGGCGAAAGGATTGCCAGTCGCTAAAGCCACACCTGCGAAAGCTCCAGCAGCCAAAGCAGCCTCTAGCAAAGTTTCTGGCGCTAAGGCTCCAGTTGCTAAAGTTTCTCCCAGCAAGCCTGTGCCCGCCAAGGATAAGGTGGCTCCAGTAAAACCTGCCGCTGTGAGTTCCGCGAAAAAGCCTGTCACTCCTGTCGCCGCTCCCGCAAAAGGTGCAGCACCTACTTCAGCGAAAAACGCCACTCCAGCTAAGTCATCGGCACCTAGCTCGAAAAAAGGTGCTGTTGAGACTCCGGCCATCGACCCCAAAAAATCATCCAAAAAAGGAGGTAAGGAAAAACCTCGCATTCACACTCCTGAGATCCAGGAGAAAATCCGCGAGCTGATTAAGCTTGCTAAAGAGCAGGAATATCTCACCTACGATGACATCAACGAGATTTTGCCAAACAACATCGTTGATCCTAACGATGTCGAGGCCATCATGGAACAACTGCGCTCGATGGAGTTCGATATCATCGATGCCTCCGAGGTGGATCGTTTTAAAGATCGTCGCGGTGATGACAATGACATTGACGACGATGACTCGAAAGGGGAACAAAAGCTCGACATTCTCGATGACCCGGTTCGCATGTATCTTAAGCAAATGGGCCAAGTTCCCTTGCTCACTCGCGAGCAAGAAGTAGAAATTTCTAAGCGCATTGAAGATGCCGAAATTGAAGTCGCCAAGCACCTTCATCAGTTCGGATTCATGCACCTCGACTATCTCGACTTGGCCGATAAATTGGTCAAGGGCAAGGAGCGTTTCGACCGCGTGATCCTTGATAAGAAAATCGAAAGCCGCGAGCGCTATATGAAAGGTCTGCCTCGCCTTTGCGATCAACTCAAGGCGCTACACGCCGAAAATGACGACATTTTCCGTCAGATTACATCGAAGAGCCCACGTGGACTGAAAAAACTGCAAGAGGAGTTCGCCAAAAACATCGGCAATCTCAATCGTCACTACATTAAGTTCTACTACAAGCAGAAAATCATTGAGGACTTCTGCGAGAAGGTTGAAGAGTATCAACAAAAATTCTGGAAATACGGTCGTAAACTTACTGCGAGCCCCGATGACAAAGCTACGCAAAACATCGTGCGTGAACTCCAACAGCATGCTTGGCATACCATCGAGACCTTCGATGATGCTCACGCTGCTTTGCGCCACTGGATGAAAATGGCGCTCAAGGCCAAGACGGAAATGGTCGAGGCCAACTTGCGTCTCGTGATTTCCATCGCCAAAAAATACACCAACCGTGGACTTTCTTTCCTCGACCTGATTCAAGAGGGCAACATGGGTCTCATGAAAGCCGTTGAAAAATTCGAGTATCGTCGTGGTTACAAATTCTCCACTTATGCGACTTGGTGGATTCGTCAAGCCATCACGCGTTCCATCGCCGATCAGGCCCGCACGATCCGTATTCCAGTGCATATGATCGAGACTATCAACAAACTCATGCGCGTGCAGAAACAGCTCGTGCAAGAGTATGGTCGCGAACCATCACCCGAAGAAATCGCCGAGGAAATTCACTTGCCCGTCGAGCGTGTGCGCGCCGTTCTCAAAATGGCACAGCAGCCGATCTCGTTGCAGGCTCCTGTGGGCGATAGCGATGATACATCGTTCGGTGACTTCATCGAAGATAAATCTGCCGACAATCCGATGGAGGAAGCAGGTTTCTCGATGCTTAAAGACAAGATCAAAGACGTGCTCGATAGCCTCACCGAACGTGAGCGCGAAGTGCTCGAACAGCGCTTTGGCCTCAAGGACGGCTACTCGCGGACCCTCGAAGAAGTCGGTCGCCAGTTCCAAGTCACTCGTGAGCGGATTCGTCAGATCGAGGCTAAGGCTCTGCGCAAAATGCGTCACCCCACCCGCATTCGCAAGCTCGAAGGCTTCATCGAGTTGCCGGGAGCGTAACGATTTTCCACAAGCTGAAACCCGATGTCGGAAAAAAGTGCCATTCCCAAGAAGGTGATTTATCGCCTTTCTACCTACCATCGTTGCTTGCAGCGGTTGGCAGATAATGGCATCGACACGGTCAGCTCGGGCACTCTCGCCAAAGCTGCTGGAGTGAACTCCTCGCAACTGCGCAAAGACATTGCCTACCTTGGCCAATGGGGAACACGCGGTCTCGGTTATCCTGTGGAGAAATTGATGACTGCCTTGCGTGATGCCCTGCGTCAGGAAAAACTTCAGCCCGTCATCCTCGTTGGTGCGGGCAATCTTGGCTCGGCGCTTTTGCGTTATCAGGGCTTCCAGAAAGAAGGCTTCGAAGTCATCGCCGCCTTCGATGCAGATCCCGCTGCGGCCCGTGCACGGGGAGTCAGCGTGCCACTTTTTCTCGAAGAGGAAATGGAAAATTTTCTCGTGGAAAATCAAGTGCGGCTTGCGATCCTCTGTGTGCCTGCCGAATATGCTCAAGGCATGGCAAATCGACTGGTGCGTGCTGGAGTCCAAGGAATTCTCAATTTCTCCCCAGCCGTTCTTGAGGTGCCGAAAGAAATCGTCGTCAATAGCGTTGACCTCGCCTCCGAGTTAGAGAATTTAAGTTATTTCATTCGTTAAATTTCTGTCCAGGCTCTATCATCCAGAAATGATTTATGCGCCCTAATTTTGTGCCATGACAGTAGTATATCACTGAAGCATCGGGCAATTTCATTTTCATTTGCAGGCCTATACTGCCTGAGTTAGATTTTTTATTAAAATGATCAAAGAAAATGGCAACTTGCACGTTTCTACAGAGGCGGACATGACAAACGGTTCGCCTCCCGACATGGTGCAGACTCAGGAACAATTCATCGAATGGGCGCTCAAAGAATATGAGCGGCCTTTGATTGGTTATGCCCAGGGTTTTGTTCATGATTGGGAGCGGGCTCGTGATGTGGTGCAGGATACCTTCATTCGACTGTGTCAGCAGGATGTGGCCAAGGTGCGCGATGGCGTGAAAACTTGGCTTTTTACGGTGTGCCGGAATCGTGCACTGGACGTGTTGCGCAAGGACTCTCGCTTGGTCGAGATGGATGAAAAGAAGCTGGGAAAAATTCCAGCGAGTACGGTGTCAGCCTCGTCTTTGTTAGAGAAAGAAGAAATGCACCAGCGCTTGGAGATTTATCTGCAACGACTAACACCGAATCAGCGTGAGGTGGTGGTATTGAAATTTCAGCAAGGACTGAGCTATGAGGAAATTAGTCGGGTGACTGGCCTCTCGAATGGAAATGTGGGCTTTCTATTGCACAATGCCCTCAAACGCCTGCGCGAATGGATGCCGCGCGATCTGGCAGAATCAAACGAAGAATGATGAAAACGAAATTGGATGATCCGCAATGGACTGCCTGGCTCTTGGGGGAGCTCGGGCCGCAAGAGGCTGCGGAAATGGAGCGTGCCGTAGCGGCTGATCCCGCGTTGCAAATGGCAGCTCGTGAACAGCAGGAATTTTTGAGCCAACTGACGAGCATGATGGGTGGTGAGGTTCAGAGTCTTGATGCTCGTCAGCGCGATGCCATTTTGCGCAGCGCGCGCAATCAGGATGCTGCGGTGCTTGCTCCGGCAAATGTCGTTGCTATGCCACAAAAGCCATTTCGCGGTTGGGCCTGGGTGTCGATGGCTGCTGCTGCGGCATTGGTGCTCGGGATTTTGTTCACGCAAGAAGTCGGCACTGACGATAAGGGCGGGATGGCAAATACGCTCGTGACTCGTGAGATCGCACTCTTGGCCAGTGAGGCGGGTGATTTTCCGGTGGCTGAAGGTGATGAAGCGCTCACGGCTGTCGGTGGATCAAATGCGGCTCAATTGGGCCAAGAAAAATCGGCGATGGTGCAGAGCAATCCAGCCCTATATTTGACTGAGGTCGCCAAGCGCATTGCGAATGATCCTTTGCCCAAGGCCGCCGAATTGCCAGAGCTACGCGACCGTGGATTTCTTTCTGCGGAAAAACATCCGCGTGCGGCTCTGCCCATCATGGCTGGCACGGCCTCGTGGAGTTGGGTGAAGCGTAGCATCATTGAGAAAAACCAATTACCCAGTCCGCGCATGGTTCGCGTGGAGGAAATGCTTAATCAATTCCCTCTCGCCATTGAAGCCAATGCCGTAATCAGTGGTGTTTCATTTCATGTCGAAGCCGCGCCTGTTGCCGAACGCAACGGTCGTTATTTGGTGGCTGTGACAATGAAAAATCATCAATCTGATACCGTTCGTATCGATGCTCATTGGCTTGCGGCAGCAGGTAGCAGCTATCGTTTGTTAGGCTTTGGTGGTGGGAATTCTCAAAGCAATAATATCACTAGTTTGCCTACGGGCATGGCGACGACGATCATGCTCGAAGTGGACTCGTTTACTTCTACGATAGGTCGCATGGATGTGACGGTGGGAGCTGAAACCTTGCAAATCGATGCCAAGGTTGCATTTCAACCATCGGATTCTTGGGAGTTTCTTCGCACGATGGTGTCATTTGCCGAGTGGGTTCGCTCGCCCTCAGCGGATGCATCTGCGTTGCGTAATCAAGTGCAAGGCATGGGAGGAAAGGCCATAAGCGATGCACAACGAGCGGCCCTCGTGGTAATGAAGCAAGCTTTGAGTTTGTGAGCTGACGTCAGTTCTCATTAGACGCTCGGCGAGATGATGCCGTGGCGGAAGGGGTCGTCGGGTGAAAAGTGATAGGTGGACTCGCCGATGATCCAGGCGCGTCCTGAGACGGTAGGAATGCAATGTTGCTCGTGAAGCGGGGCGACTTGGCCTTCAAAGACGGAATCGAGAATCCCTGCTTGGCGCCAGGTTTGTCCGGGTAGCAATTTGCCATCGGCATAAAGACAGGCGAGTTTCGCGCTGGTGCCCGTGCCGCAAGGCGAGCGGTCATAGGCGTTGCCGGGACAGAGCACGAAGTTTTTCGAATCCGCCAACGCGGGATCGCTCGGTGGGCCGAAGCTTTCGATGTGGTCGATTTCCATGCCGTTTGCCCCAGTGATTCCTTGATCGGCGAGGGCTTGCTTGACGGCGGAAGTAAAGTGAGTAAGAGAGGCGATGTTTTCAAAACGCACGGCAGGACCTTGCTCATTGATGAGGAAAAACCAGTTGCCGCCCCAGGCGATGTCGCCTCTGATCGATCCGTAGCCGGGCACTTCGACGGCTACATCTTTGGCCAAACGATAGGATGGCACGTTGTTGACACTTACGCGTTGGTCCTCGTGGAGATTGAGCGTGATCACGCCGACTGGGGTATCGATCTTATGAGCTCCCGCAGTGATTTTCCCCATGTGAGCGAGGGTCACGCCGAGTCCAATGGTGCCGTGAATGCACATGTTTAAGGTGCTGACGTTGTTGAAAAAAATCACTCCGCAGAGGCAATCGGGCTCGCTGGGAGGGAGTAGTAAGGCTCCGACCATGGCATCATGCCCACGCGGTTCGTTTGCAACGCTGCTGCGCAACCAATCGTGTTGCGTACGAAAAACATTCGATTGATCCGCGATGCTGCCGCCGCCCAAATCAGGTATGCCGGCGATGACTATGCGAGTTGGCTCACCGCCTGTGTGCGAGTCGATGATCTTGATGGATTGATCCTGTGGCATGCGCAGAGAGTAGCGATGAAATCATCTCTGATGCAACACGAAAAGCGGGATACGAGAACTGCTGCATTGGTCCGTGCAGCGGATCACTCTTCCAGTTTCAGCTTTTTCAATTTGGGCGTGATCACAGCGCGGCAATAAGGATTTTTCGACTTGTTTTGCTGGTAGTAATCTTGGTGATAATTTTCGGCAGGATAGAAAGTGGCAGCCTCAGTGATTTCGGTCACGATGGGTGATTTGAAAAGTTCTTGCGCGGCTTTTTTGGATGCCTCCGCGACTTTTTTCTGACCCTCGTTGTGATAGAAAATCGCCGAGCGATACTGCGTGCCGACGTCGGCTCCTTGACGGTTCAGTGTCGTGGGATCGTGGAGTTCCCAGAACCAAGAAAGAACTTTCTCGGTGCTGATTTTCTTCGGATCATAGACCACTTGCACGACTTCAGCATGACCTGTGGTGCCGTTGCAAATATGTTCATACGTAGGATTGGCTAAGGTGCCGCCCATGTAACCAGATACTGCGGAGTGGATGCCATCGATTTGACGATATGCGGCCTCGATGCACCAGAAACATCCGGCTCCAAGGGTGATGACTTCAGCGCCCTCGGGGACTTTCGGTTTTTCTGCGGGTGTGGTGTCTTTGTTCATGGGTGTAGAAGGTTCGCAGCAAGCGAGCGAGGGTATCAAAACTAGTGCCAAGAGTTTGCGGAACATGAAAGGAAGATGGATGCATTTTTGGGAATGTCAAGAAGAGTCGGAAAATCGGTCGTAGCAAGCTTGTTAAGCGGTAAGGGGCTGTTGACGGCAGTTACCGAGCATTCCTCGGTAACTGAATTCAGATCCAGCTCCCGTCCTCTAAGACGTTCTTGAGGCTCAGGGAAATGTTCTGCTTCGTGGTGTCAAACAGTTCCGCCAGCGATTCCATTCTTTCTCTTTTTTTCTTATCGCAAAATCCGCCTTTTCTGCTAGGGATGTAGTGTTGCTTCGATCATCGATGCAACCTTATAACCAAAACAAACAACGATAAACAATACTATGAACGACCGCGAATACCGCCGTTATGATATGTTCACCCGTGTGCAGACCTTTGGTAAAGAACGCAATGCCGATTTCCCCGCTGGCAGCAAGGCTGCGGGGCATTTTGCTGCGCTCTCCCAGGTCATCACGGATCTCGATGCCGCTAAGGCCAGCCAAGGCAGAGGCCGTGCTACGGCCAAGGCCGTCTTGCTGGATGCCCTACGGCTGGACCTCCAAGACATCGCCCGCACCGCCCGTGCCATCGATGCCGAAAAGCCCGGCTTTGCTCATCCCTATCGCCTCGCCGATAGCAATAGCCAAGCCGGACTGTTCACCGCAGCCGATGCCATCCTCATCGAGCTCGCCAAACCCGGCGTCGCCAAACTGTTCCTCGCCTACGACTTGCCACGGAATTTTGTCGCGGATTTGAAGGCGGATGTAGAAGCGATTCGCTTGGCCGATGCCGTCAAAGACAGCGATGATCAAGAAGGCGTCGCCAGCACCGTGGCCGTGGGTAAATTGATCAAGTCCGGCATGGCCGCCGTGACCCAGCTCAATGCCATCGTGCGCAACAAATTCAAACGCAATGCCATCGTGCTCCGCGCCTGGGCCAATGCTAGCCACATCGAGCGTTCCCCGAAACGCGATAAAAATGACGACGGCGAAACACCCACGCCGCCGAGTGCGTAACTCGGTGATTCATTCTCACGCCCGCAAGTTCGCTTGCGGGCGTTTTTTTCTTTAGGAGCGCGGAATTCATTCCGCAAGGATCTTTGTCACTACGGCAAAAGCGGCAAGCCTAACTCTTTCAAAAAGGCATTGTGCTTTTTCTTTGTGTCGTTGATCTCGGTTTCGAGTTCCAACGCCCCAACACGTAAGATCAACCACTCATCCCCATCCCGACGCAATCATGGGGTTGCCTCGGGATTTTTCTTTTGCCTCCTCAGCCGCCAAAGGCGTCTTTTTCTAGCTTCGCAAAACATGACCGTGACACTTACTCATAAAAGTTGATTTGTTATTCTTCAGGTCTGCGTTACGGCTCAAGGACAAAACTTCGATTACATGAAGAATTTTCAATTGATGCATCGTTCTTATGCTTGGGTGTGTGGCTTGCGTTGACTCACGAACTCGAAAAGAGCGAACTATTTTCAATCTCACGACGCGAACATATACAGAAACTTCTGGAAGCCGATGAAAGCCTCTTGGATCTGTTTGGGTGCTCCGAGATCAGCCAGAGCATCCGGGATGGAGTCGTGATACTTTAGTTTGAGTAGTGGCGTGAGCTTCTCTGCACTCAACTCCT
The DNA here is from genome assembly GCA_947460915.1 of Verrucomicrobiia bacterium. GTDB lineage: Bacteria > Verrucomicrobiota > Verrucomicrobiia > Verrucomicrobiales > Akkermansiaceae > UBA956. The sequence continues at coordinate 742 of CANHKJ010000042.1, read as the reverse complement.
CCACGCCGACGGTGACGTAGTGGGAGAGAACGAAGTTGAGGAAGGCTTGCTGCTTCTCGGAAAATTCTTCATTCACCCGTAGGCTCGCGTGAGCCGCTCGCTCGCGGCGTTCGATGGGTGGGCGCGCATACGCGACATTCGCGAGGACATCAAAAAGATCACTGTTTTCGGCATCGATGATCCGTTGCATTTCACTGAGTTGCTCTCTACCAAAACCCTGATCCTCCAGACCTTGCAACAATTTTGCACGAGTCGTTGGTTCGCTCCACAGTTGGCGCAGTTCGTCCTCGTTGCTGAAAAAGGCAGGCAGCTTACCGAATAGCATTTCCATGAATTGCTGAGATGACATGGGTGTACCATCGGGATGCCAGAAGCTGGTCATCATCATGTGCTGGATGCTGCGCTCTTTACCATCGGCCAGTTTTACCGTGACTTTGTTGCGACGTTTGCACACGCAAGGTTCTTTGCCACAATCGGGACACTTCTCCTTAGGGCATTCACAGGGCGATTGCCCACACTTGGAGCAAGGGCGCGGTGGCTTGACTTCACAAGTGCACGGGCTGCTTTCGCACTTGTCACAGGTTTCGGGTGCCATCGGTTCACCATCCCATTCAGGATCTTGAAAGTGATGATGCGCTTTAACGAAATCATAGATCGTGAAGTAGTCCTTGCCATCGTAGAGTCGCGTGCCCCGACCAATGATTTGCTTGAACTCGATCATCGAATTCACCGGACGCAGCAG